>BEIC01000226.1 GCA_002898875.1 bacterium HR26 | reverse complement strand
CCGACCATCGGGATTGGCTTCCCGGACACTCGTCTCGGACACTGCGTGTCCCAGCGAAGGGTCGGCTGGTAGCCGGCGGTGGTGATGCCCGGCGCCGTGTGGCGCCGTGTGAGGTGGGCAGCAACCGGCCCGGATAGCGAGGGGCATGGAGCGGGGCGCCGCCCGACCGGGGCGGTGGGGCGGCGCGAGGTTGGGGATGGGAAATGGGGAGTTGGGGGCTCAGCAACCGGATGGGTGAGCGAGCTCGCTCTGCCGCGCTTGCAGCGCGGCGAGGTGAGGATCGAGGCGATGGGCGAGGGCCATGAGGGCGCGGGCTGCCATCACCCGGATGGGCGTGCTCGTGGCCAGGCCGGCATCCCGCAGCCGGGCCTTCTCGGTGAGCCTTCGCTCGAGCTCGCCGCGCCGATGCTCGCTCATCTTCTCAAGGTCGTAATAGCTCATCATCGTTGCACCTCTTTCGATTCCCACTCGCCAGGAGTCTGCGTCATCGTCGTCTTGACTGCCCCTGTCCGTTCGGCCAGGCAAGAGCTGCGCACCTGCACCATCAGACCCCGCGACCGATCTGCAGCAGCCAGCTCACCAGCGTCGCCAGCGCGGGGCGCAGTCGATACCGCTCAGGCGTCACTTCCTGCACGGTGGCCGCAGTTTCGTACCACTTGGCTCGCTCTCGCTGCATCACCCGCACCATCTCGTACACCGCAATCGGGCTCCAGCCATCCATCGTGAGTGTTCCTTCCAAGCTTTCGCCGTCATTCACCATGTCACGCCTCTAGCTTAGGCGGCTGGCCGCCCCTGCACATCGTCAGAACTGCGCAATTTGGAACGAGCGTTCGAACGCTCCCGCGGCAGCGGGGATACGCAGGATTGCGCAGGAGATTACACGCGTACGTACGAGAGAAAAGTGTTGCTACAGCAACCCGTGTTCGATGGCGAAGCGGGTGGCCGCGGCCCGCGAGGAGACGCCCAGCTTGTTGTAGATGGAGCGAAGGTGCTGGCTGACGGTGCGCGGGCTGAGGAAGAGGCGCTCGGCGACCTGGGCGTCGGTGAGTCCCTCGGCAACCAGGCGAAGCACCTCGATCTCGCGCGGAGTGAGGCCGGCAGGAGCGCCAGCCGGTGTCCGGCTGCTGATGCGACCGGCGAGTGCATCGGCCAGCGCCAGCGCTCGGACTGCACCGAGCGAGCCGCAGGTCGCGCGGGCCTCGTCGATGAGTGACCGGGCGCTCTCGAGTTGCCCAGCTACTCGGCGCAACTCGGCGAGCGCCAGCAGGGTAAGTGCCCGCTCGAGGAGGGCATCACAGGCGCCGGCTAGGGCGAGAGCGGCGTCGAGGTGAGCCGCTGCCTCGTCGTAGCGCCGCGCTTGCGTCTCGAGCTCGCCCATGAGCCGGTGCGCGGCGAGCAGGGCCAGCGGCTGGCGCGGCTGCTCGGCGCAGGCCAGCGCCTGCTCGGCATGGCGACGTGCCAGGGCCGGCCTGCCGGCCGCGCGGTGGTACGCGGCCCAGCCGAGGTGCCCCTCGGCGCGCCCGAGCACCGCGCTGCTCCAGGCCAGCCAGCGCTCGTGTGCCTCTAACCAGGCCGCGGCCAGCTCGAGATTCCCGGCATCGAGCGCCAGTGTGGCGGCCAGGCGCTGCAGTGGGAGGGTGTCGAGCAGGATCGCATCCCCCGGCTCGGTGGTGGGGCCGGCCGGCAGATGCTCTCGGATCATCCGCCAGGCGAGCTCCGGCTGCCCCTGCTCGCGCGCGAGCAGCGCGAGCATCATACGGGCGAAGGGTCGCCAGTTGGTCCGCTCGCCGGGCGCGGAGACCGCCAGCGCCAGCTCGCGGGCCTCGGCCCAGCCGCCCTCGATGAGCAAGAGCGGCAGCCAGGCGAAGCGCGGAGGGAGATCGGAGAGCGCACCGCTGGCCCGCGACCATGCCTGCTCGGCCGCCTGTGCCAGGCGACGGCGTTCCGCGAGGTCGTCAGCGCGGTAAGGCAGCACCACCTCGAACAGCTCCAGCAGCAGCGCGTTGCCGACCTGGTAGTGGTGCTCGACAGCGCGATAGGCAGCCGATGCTCGCGCGTAGGCCTGCCGTGCCTCCTCCGGTCGCCCCAGGGTGGCGAGTGCGCTCGCGATACCGCGCCAGGCATTGGCATAGCCAGACGTTCCGAGGGCGTGTGCCGGTGGGCGGGTATCGAGCTGTGTCCCCAGCGCCAGCGCCTCAGTGCCGCGCCCGGCGATGGCCAGCCAGCTCACCAGGGCCCCACGGTAGTGGTACTCGTCGGGCGGATCGCCGAGCTGCTCCTGGAGCGCGCGTAGCCGGCTGCGCTCGTCGGGGCTGAGCGCATCGATGGCTGCGCTCCCGGCTTCCAGGTCGGCCAGCCCGCCCCAGATCTCGCCGCTGGTGCAGCGGAGGCCGCCGCGGAAGCAGCCGATGTATGCGGCCAGGGCGTGGTCGCCGGCCTCCTCCGCGAGCGCGATGGCATCTTCGAGGTAGCCGAGCGCCAGGCGAGGGTCGGCGTAGCGGCGCATTCAGGCCAGGCGATAGAGGAGCTTGGCCCGCTCACCCGCCGGGGCGCCCTGCGCTTCCAGCAGTTGGAGAGCGGCCTCGAAGCGCTCGGCGGCAGTCAGCAGCGCATAGGCGCGCTGGGCGCGCTCGCCGGCACGGATCAGCCACTCGGCGGCGCGCGGGTCGCCGGCCCGCTGCAAGTGGTAGGCGACCGCGTCGGGGTCGGGAGCCGGGAGGGCGAGCAGCGCCTCGGCGACACGGCGGTGCCAGGCCCGCCGCCGTGGGGGGAGCAGCCCCTCATACAGTGTCTCCCGAATGAGCGCGTGGGCGAACCGCACGGCTTCGCCACTGCTCAGGGCGTCCAGCAGGCGAGCTTCCACCGCGGTCTCCACGACCTCGAGCAGGGCCTCTTCGGAGAGCTCGCTGACCGTGCTCCAGAGGCTGAGCGGCACTTCCTCGCCGATGACGGCCGCGACCGACAGGAGGGTATGGGTCGTCCCACCGAGGCGCAGCAGGCGGGCCTCGATCACCTGGCGCAGGAGCAGGGGCACGCGGGCCTGAGTCAGGTCGCCGAGGAGCCAGGCATCGCCCTGTGGCTGGAGCAGCCGCTCCTCCTCGAGCGTGCGCAGCAGCTCGACGATATAGAGCGGGTTGCCCTCGGCGCGGTCGCCCAGGTAGCCCACGAGGCGATCCACGTCATCCCTCGACAGGCGGTAGCGCATGGTGACGAGCTCGCGCACGTGGTTGAGCTCGAGCCGGCGCAGGTCGAGGCGGATCGCGCCTGTCTCGCGGACGAGCAGCGGGAAGAGCGCGAAGAGCGGATGGCGATGTGTTAACTCGTCTGCCCGGTAGGTGACCACGATCAGGAGCGGCAGCGCGGCGGCGCTTCGCGCCAGGAAGCGCAGCAGCCCGAGGCTGCCAGGGTCGGCCCAGTGCAGATCTTCGAGCAGCAGCATGAGCGGCTGCTCCTGGGCAATGGCCGCGAAGAACTCCCGCACGTGAGCGAAGAGCGCCGCCTGATTCGTCGCTCGCTCGGCGGCGTCGCCCAGCGACGGTCGTGTGGGGCGATCAAGCGGCGGTGCCTGGGAGAGCACTTCGATCCACGGCCCGTACGGTGGCGTCTCCGTCAGGTCGTAGCAATAGCCGGCCAGCACGAGCACCCCTTGTGCTCGCGCTTCCTGGGCAAGCGTGCCGGCCAGGGCTGTTTTGCCGATTCCAGCTTCTCCGCCGATCAGAACGAGACAACCGTTCCCAGCCAGAGTCGCGGTGAGGCACTCCCGAAGCGTTGCCAGCTCGCGGGCTCTCCCGACCAGGATCGGGCCAGGCTCGTTGAGATGCTGTGCCACTATGCCAGTCACCATGACACCTGCATGCGACTGAGGAGGGGACAGCGGAACGTATGTGCGAGTATAACACTGGCATCCCGCGCGGGCATCTCGGGTAGGCGAGGCAGCAACGCGTCGTATGGCAGGTAGGCCTGCGCTGTGGTATCTCTAGGCCACGGTGCTCGAAAGGATATCGCTGCGGAGAGGCAGAGCACGATGGTCGTCACTGAGCTGATCACCCGCCGCCGGTTCACCGTAGACGAGTACCACCGGATGGCCGAAGCCGGCATCCTCGGCGAGGACGACCGGGTGGAGCTGATCGAGGGGGAGATCGTCGAGATGAGCCCGATC
>BEIC01000225.1 GCA_002898875.1 bacterium HR26 | reverse complement strand
AGTCGCGACGCCCTTACGAACCAGATCGCGCTCTTCTGGCTCAAGGCCCCAGCTCGCATCCGAGCCGGTGAAGCTGTGCTCGATATCGAGCAACTCCTCAGCTCGCTGGGGAACGTGCTGGCTCCGGAACAGCCCGTGAATGAGGCACCCACTCCTGCGCTGCCGCAACTCGCCCGGCTGCTCGAGCTCCCCTGGCGGCCCGAGGAGGCCGGCTTGAACCTGGACGAGTACGGCTTCTACCTGGCCATCCTCTCGCCGAACGTCGGCCGGATCGCCGTCCGCGATTGGATCACGGTCTCGCTCACCCAGCTTCGCGAGAACCTGCGCCGTTTCCTTACGGCTACATCCATTGTCTCGCCGTGGGGCGAGCGGGTGAGCCCGCAGCCCATCGCCAGAATCCTGCAAGCGGCTCAGGCCACGAACCCGAACCTGACGCGGGGTCTCTTGCGCTGTGCCTATCTCGGTGAGAGTCCACCGCCAGGGCTGCGTGACGCTGCGGTCCTCCGCTTTCGGATCCCGTCTGTGCTCCAGGATCCTCGGGAAGGTTGGCGTGTCCAGGCGCTGGTGAGCGCGCTCAAGCTGGTCAGCTTCTATGGGAAGGAGGAAGCACGCACCATGGACAGGCTCGCACCGCAGCACGCGCGGAGCCCCTACCTCTGTGGCCGCCTGCTGGCGATCCTCGAGGAGGCCCAGCTCCGCGCCGCGAACTTTAATCTCAACCGCACGATCGTGGATCGGTTCTACGGTGCCGCCTCGACCGCGCCAGCAGCCACGTTCGGTGGGCTCATCAGGCTGGCGACCGTGGCGCACCTGCCCGAGGTGGGCCGGGACGTGCGAATCCTGCTGGAGGATGTGCTCTCGATGCTCGACGAGGCCGGCGGCTTTCCGCGGGTGCTGACGCTGCCGGAGCAAGCCGAGTTCGCCCTGGGCTTCTACCACCAGCGGGCGGACTTCCGCTCCCGCCGTGGCAAGCGAGCGACGGACCAGGCAACAGGCAGTGACTCAGGCAATCAGGAGGCTGGTCATGGAGAAGAGGAGGTCACAGGATGAGCATCACCAACCCGAAAACCCGGCACGAGTTCGTGCTGCTCTTCGATGTCGTCAACGGCAACCCGAACGGCGACCCTGACGCCGGCAACTTGCCCCGGGTCGATCCCGAGACCATGCACGGCCTGGTTACTGACGTGGCCTTGAAGCGCAAGGTACGCGACTACGTGCAGAATCTCCAGCGCGACGAGGTCGGGAACCCAGAGGAGGGATTCGGCATCTTCATCCAGAGCCGGGTCGCGTTGAACACGCTGATCGAGCAGGCCGGCGATGCCGTGGGCATCAAGCAGAGCAAGGTCCCTCAGGATGCGGTTCGCGCCGAGCTCTGCCGCCGCTATTACGACATCCGCCTGTTCGGCGCCGTGCTTTCGACCGGAACATTGAACGCCGGCCAGGTGCGTGGTCCTGTCCAGATAACCTTCGCCCGCTCTCTGCACCCGGTCGCCCCGCTCGATCTGTCGATCACGCGCAAAGCTCGTACCACCGAGGAGCGGATGGAGACCGGCGAGACGGAGATGGGCCGCAAACCGATCGTCCCGTACGGCCTCTACCGGTCTCACGGGTTCTTCAATCCCTATCTGGCCGAGCAGACAGGCGTGAGCGAGCGCGATCTCGAGATCTTCTGGGACGCGATGCAGAACCTCTTCGAGTTCGACCGTTCGGCAGCACGAGGCGAAATGGCCGTGCGCGGGCTCTTCGTCTTCACCCACGACAACCCCAAAGGCAACGCCCCTGCCCACCGGCTCTTCGAGCTGGTCCAGGTGCGCCGGCTCGACGACGGGCGGCCGCCACGCTCGTTTGCCGAGTACGAGATCGTCGCGCCGCCGGCCGGCTCGCTCGAAGCGCACGGCTTCCCGGGCGTCACGCTCACCCGACTGGTCTGATCCGAGTCGCACCTTTCCAACCGAGGGTGGTACAGGGGAGGATCGTGAGCGAGGCACGCCATGGAATGGGACGACGATGAGCGGATCCCGATCAGCGCCCTCCAGCACTTTGTCTACTGCCCGCGCCAGTGCGCGCTCATCCACCTCGAGCAGGCCTGGGAGGAGAATGTCTTCACCTTGCGAGGGCGACGCGCCCACCAGGGCCTAGATATCCCAGACGGCATGATCCGCGAGGGCGTCCGGGTCGAGTATGCGGTACCGCTCTGGTCCGACACCCTCGGGCTCACCGGACGGGCCGACGTGATCGAGTTTCCCGACGGCGTGCCCTACCCCGTGGAGCATAAGGTCGGACCTCGCCGGGCGAGCCGGGCCGACGAGGTACAACTCTGTGCCCAGGCGCTGTGTCTCGAAGAGATGCTGGGCGTTGCGGTGCCACGCGGAGCGCTCTTCTATCGCGCTTCCCGGCGCCGCCGGGAAGTCCAGTTCACCCCGGAGCTCAAGCAATTCGTCCACGAGGTGGTCGAAGCTGTTCGCGCCCTCCTTTCTCAGACCAGCTTGCCCCCACCGGTGGCGGACGAGCGCTGCCCTGACTGCTCGCTGATCGAGATCTGCCAGCCCTACGCCCACGCGGCATTGGCCGAGCTCGTCGCCCCGCTCCGAGAGGAGGATATGAGTTGAGATCATCAGCACCGAAGCAGCCGTCGAGCAGCGTGGCGGGTCGCCCGTCGGTGGCGACGCTCCTCAACACGCTCTTCGTGCAGTCACAGGGCGCGTACCTGCGGCTGGATCACGATACCGTGCGGATCGAGATCGACGGGCAGCCGGTTCGGCAGATCCCGCTGCACCATCTGGACGGGATCTCCGTGTTCGGCAACGTGCTGATCTCGACCGCGCTGCTGCACCGGTGTGCCGAAGATGGGCGAAGCGTCACCTGGTTCGACGGTCAAGGGCAGTTCCGGGCCCGGCTCAATGGGCCAGTCTCCGGTAATGTGCTGCTACGCCGGGCCCAGCACGCCGCGCTCGACGATCCCCAACGCACGCGCGCGCTCGCGTCCCAGTTCGTCCGTGGCAAGCTGAGGAACGCGCTCACCGTGCTCCAGCGCGCCAATCGCGAGCACGGCGGTGGCCCTCTGCTCGAAGCTGCCATTCGTGAGCACCGCAACGCGCTCCGGCTGCTCTCTTCCGTGCAGACGCTCGATGAGATCCGCGGCATCGAGGGGGTGGCGGCGACGAGCTACTTCGCAGCCTTCTCGGAGCTGGTGCGGCCAGGAGACTTGCCGTTCAGCGGCCGGACCCGTCGCCCGCCGCGCGATCCAGTCAACGCGGTGCTCTCGTTCGCTTACTCCCTGGTGACGCGAGATAGTATCGCTGCTCTCGAAGGCGTGGGGCTCGATCCGCAGATCGGCTATCTGCACGCGCTGCGTCCCGGAAGGCCGGCTCTGGCACTGGATCTGGTGGAGGAGCTTCGCCCCTGGCTGGCCGATCGCCTCTGCCTGACGCTGATCAACCGTCGACAGTTGACCCCACATGAATTCGAGAGCCGGCCAGGCGGCGCGGTGCACCTGACCGAGGAGGGACGCCGCGAAGTGATCACGGCGTACCAGCGGCGGAAGCAGGAGACAATCAGCCACCCGCTGTTCAAGAGCCCGATCCCGATCGGGCTCGTCCCCTACCTGCAGGCACGGCTCCTGGCCCGGTACCTGCGGGACGATCTCCCTCTCTATCCGCCGTTTCTTCCCAGGTAGTAGGCACACGGGAGACGGGGGATGCAGCGGTTCGACATTCTGGTGACGTACGATGTGGCGATCACGACGAAGGCGGGACAACGGCGGCTCCGCAAGGTAGCGACGGTGTGCCAGAACTATGGACAGCGTGTACAGCTCTCGGTCTTCGAGTGTCGCGTGACGCTGGCGCAGCTCGAGCAGCTCGAGTCCGAGCTACTGTCCATTATCGACCCGAAGAACGACAGCCTGCGGATCTACGTGCTGTACGGGGGACGGAACCGGTCGCTGCGCGCGCACGGGCGGGATCGCTATGTGGACTTTGATGAGCCGATGGTTCTGTGAGCGCGGATGGGAAGCGGGTGGCACAAGGCTGGGGGATTCGCGCCGCTCGATTTTGGCCGTCCTGGAGGGGAAGCGCAGGATGCGCGCAGCGAGCGGGACGGAAGGCAACGCGGGCGCGAGACCGGATCCGCGCAGCGGGCAGCAGATTTCTGCGTCAACACAGGCAAAACGGCA
>BEIC01000224.1 GCA_002898875.1 bacterium HR26 | reverse complement strand
GGGCGCTCGAGCAGGCGGATCACCTCCTTGAGGAAGTACACCGCCTCCGCCCCGTCCACCAGCCGGTGGTCGAACGACAGCGACAGGTACATCATCTGCCGCAGCGCGATCGTGTCGTCCGGCATCGCCACCGGCCGCTTCTTGATGCTGTGCACCCCCAGGATCGCCGCGTCCGGCACGTTGATGATCGGGAACGAGAAGAGCGAGCCGATCGGCCCGATGTTGGTGACCGAGAACGTGCTCCCCGTCACCTCCTCCAGCTTCAGCTTGCCCGCCCGCGCCCGCTCGGCCAGATCCTCGATCTCCGCCGCCAGCTCCAGCACGCTCTTGCGGTCGACGTCTTTGACCACCGGCACCATCAGCCCCTGCTCGGTCGCCACCGCCATGCCCAGGTTGTAGTAGCGCTTGCGCACGATCTCGCCACGAGCCTCGTCCAGGCTGGCGTTGAGCTGCGGGTACTTCTTCAATGCCCGCACCACGGCCTTGAAGATGAACGGCAGGTAGCTCAGCTTCACCCCCTGCCGCTCGGCCTCCGGCTTGAGCTGCTCCCGCAGCCGCACCAGCTCGGTCAGGTCGGCCTCGTCCACCGCCAGCGTGCGCACGGTGTAGAGGTGGCTGACCACCATCTGCTGGGCGATGGCCCGGCGCACGGCCGAGAGCGGCACCCGCTCCTCCAGGCCCTCGTAGCCCTTCGGCGTGCGATAGGCCGGGGGTGCCGGGAACGCTGCCGGCGCGCCGATGGCCGGCCCTGGTGCTGGGGCGACGACCGCCGCCGCTTCTTCCTCCGCCGGAGCCGCCGGTACCATCTCCGGCACCTCCGGCCGCGCACGCAGTCGCGCCGCATAGGCGCGCACGTCCTCGATCCGAACCCGCCCGTGCGGCCCCGAGCCCGGCACCTGCGACAGGTCGATCCCCAGCTCGCGTGCCAGGCGCCGCACCGCCGGCGCGGCGCGTACCCGCCCCGGTTCAGCCGGAGCCTCGGCAACCGCAGCCCGCGCCGCGAGGAACGGGTTCCGGATCGTCTCCCGCTGCGTCTCGTCCGGCTTGAACAGCGCCAGCTTCGCGCTGCCGTCCTCTTCCGGCGACGGCCCGGCCGCCGGCGCTACCGGAGCCTCGGCGCGCGGCGCGCTCACCGCCGCCTCCTGCTCCTCGGCGATCAGAGCCAGCGGCGTGTGCACCGGCACGGTGTCGCCCTCGGCCACCAGCTTCTTGACGAGCACCCCATCGTAGGGACTGGGGAGCTCGACCGTGACCTTGTCGGTCGTGATCTCGATGTACGGCTGGTCCTTGGCCAGCCGCTCTCCCTCCTCCACCAGCCACTTGACGATCGTACCCTCGACGACTGACTCGGCAAGCTCGGGGAAGATCAACTCCTTCGGCATCGAGCCTCCTCGCGTCGCGTCCACGGGGCAGGCGCAGCCGTCGGCATACCCGCGCCGCCCCGCTAGTACTCCAGCACCTGCTTGGCCGCGTTGAGGATGCGCGTGACCGTCGGCAGGTAGAGCTTGTCCTGCGCGTACGGGTACGGCGTGTCGAAGCCGGCCACGCGCACCGGCGGCGCCAGCATCTGGTCGAACAGCTCCTCGGCGATCGTCGCGGCGATCTCCCCCAGCACACCGGACAGCCGCGGCGCGTCGGCAACGAGCACCACGCGCCCGGTCTTGGCCACCGAGCGCGTCACCGCCTCGATGTCCCACGGTACCAGGCTGCGCAGATCGAGGATCTCAGCGGAGACGCCGGCCCTGGCCAGCTCCTCGCCCGCCTTGAGCACTTCCGGCATGCTGGTGCCGTAGCCGATGATGGTCAGATCGGTGCCCTCGCGGCGCACGGCCGCCTTCCCGATCGGCACGAGGTAATCGTCGTCGGGCACCTCCTCGCGGGTCGCGCGATAGAGGCGCTTCGGCTCGAGGAAGACGACCGGGTCGTCGTCGCGGATGGCAGCCTTGAGTAGTCCCTTCGCGTCGTAGGGCGTGGAGACGACCACGACCTTCAGGCCGGCCGTGTGGGCGAAATGGGCCTCCGGGCTCTGCGAGTGATGGTGACCGCCGCGCACGCCGCCGCCGCTCGGCATCCGCACTACCATCGGCGCCATAAACTGCCCGCCGGAGCGGTAGCGCAGCTTGGCGGCTTGAGTCGCAAGCTGGTCGAAGCCGGGGAAGACGTAGTCCGCGAACTGGATCTCGGCGACCGGCCGCAGGCCGTGCGCGGCCATGCCCACCGCGGCGCCGATGATGGCCGCCTCGGAGAGCGGCGTATCGATCACCCGGTCGGGCCCGAACCGATCGAGCAGCCCCTCGGTGGCCAGGAACACGCCGCCCCGCTTGCCCACGTCCTCACCGAGCACCACCACGCGCTCGTCGCGCTCCATCTCCTCGGCCAGCGTCCGCGCGATCGCCTGCACCATGGTCAGCGTCGCCATCGTCGCCTCCTCGGGGCTACTGCAGCTCGGCCCGGAGCAGCGCCCGCTGCCGCTCCAGGTGCCAGAGCGGCTCGGCGTAGACATCGTCGAACATCCACTCGGCCGGCACCTCGCCGGCGCGCTCGGCCGCCTCGATCGCCTCTGCCTGCTCCCGGGCGATCTCTTCGCGGAGCTGCTGCTCCCACTCCTCGCTCCAGAGGCCACGCCGGGCGAGGAACCGCTGGTAGCGTGCAAGCGGGTCGCGCCGTCGCCAGAGCTCGACCTCCTCGCGCGGGCGGTAGCGCGTGTCGTCGTCGGCCGAGGAGTGCGGGCCATAGCGATACACGACCAGCTCGACCAGCGACGGACCATGCCCGGCCCGCGCCCGCTCGATCGCCTCGCGCGCTACGTAGTAGGAGGCCAGCACGTCCATGCCGTCCACGTGGTAGCCGGGGATACCGAAGGCGTGCGCCTTCTCGGCGATCGTCGGCGTGGCCGTCTGGCAGCTATAGGGAACGCTGATGGCGTAGCGGTTGTTCTCGCAGACGAAGACGGCGGGCACGCGCTGCACGGCCGCGAAGTTGATCGCCGCGTACCAGTCCCCCTCGCTGGTGGCCCCGTCGCCGAAGGTGCAGACCGCCACCTGGCCGGTGCCCTGGATCTTCATGCTGAGCGCCGCGCCGGTCGCCGGGGGGATGTGCGACGCCACGGTCGAGGCAGCGGCGAAGATGTTCAGCGGGCGAGAGCTGGGATGGCAGGGCATCTGCCGCCCCTTGTTCGGATCGGCCCGCGTCGCGATCATCTGGCCGAAGATTTCGACCAAGGGAACGCCGAGCGCGAGCGCCAGGCCGTAGTCGCGGTAGTAGGGGAAGACCCAGTCGTGCCCCCGCCTGAGCGCGTGGGCCACGCCGACCTGCGCCGCCTCGTGGCCAGCCATCGGCGCGGTGAAGCTGACCTTCCCGGTGCGGAGCAGCACGGTGAAGCGCTCGTCCATCAGCCGGACGGCCAGCATGTCGCGGTAGAGCTGGCGCAGCAGCGCCTCGTCGAGATCGAGGGGGAAGTCTCCGATCCATTCGCCCTCCTCGCTGAGGAGGGCAATCGGCTGCTCGGTGAAGGGCTGGAACCATTCGGTCCCCATGACTGGCAGCGTCTCGTGTACCATACGGGCCCCCTTTCCAATGAGCTGAAGTGCGAAGCCCCCGGATTCGGCTGTCCGGGGGCTTCGTGTGACCGCGCTCTTTCAGATATAAGGATCCTAAGCACGAGGCTCAATACGCCCCGTATCCGAAGCTCGAGCATGGCGATGTGATAGCCCGCGCTCATGATCTGCTCCAGCTTTGCTCTGGATCCTCTACACGACAGTATACCGAATCGGCAAACCTGCAGCCAAGTAGCCTGGCGCACCCTCACCCCCGACTCGGCGCGACGGGCCTCGCTACCGGGCGGGAGAAACTGATCGCCCCTCGGCCAAACACCGGCTTGACACCGCTTCTGTCGAGTCGGTACAACCAGGCTGACACGCAAGCGAGCGCACGGTAAGGAGCGCGGCGATGACGGTCCAGGGATTCGCGCTCAGCGAGGAGCACCGGATGGTGCGCGCCACGGTCGAGGAGCTGTTACACCGGCTGCGTCCGCAGCGCGAGGCCTACTTCCAGGCGATCTTCGACGAGGTGTACTTCCCCGACGAGCTGTGGGATCGGATGGCCGAGATCGGGCTCTTCGGCGCGCTAGTGCCCGAGGAGTACGGGGGTACCGGCCTGGGCCTGCTGACCATG
>BEIC01000223.1 GCA_002898875.1 bacterium HR26 | reverse complement strand
CTCCTCGGCCACCAGGATGGCCGGGATCCCGGCCTGGTGCGCGCCCAGGATGTCGGACTCGGGGGTATCGCCGACCATCACGACTCGCTCGCGGCCCGAGAGGCTCGAGAGCGCGAGCTCGAACATCGGCAGGTACGGCTTGCCGACGATGACCGGACGCCGCCCGGTGGCCGCCTGCACCGCGCTGACCACAGCGCCGGTCGCCGGGGCCGGGCCGCCGGGCATCGGGAACGATCCATCGACGTTCACCGCGACGAACCGCGTGCCCTGGTGGATCAGCCGGCTGGCCCGCAGGATGTCGAGATAGCCCAGGCTCTCGTCGGCGCCGACCACGACCGCCTCCGGTCGCTCCCGATCGACGACCGCGATCCCGGCCTGTTCCAGCTCGGCCCGCAGACCGGCGCTGCCGACGACGAAGACCGAGCGCACGCCCTCCCGCCGCAGGTACCAAGCGGTGGCCCAGCCGCAGGTGACGATCTCGTCGATGCTGGCCTCCACGCCGAGGTTGACCAGCTTCTCCGCGAGCTCGCTCCGGGTCGGCCGCGGATCGTTGGTCAGGAAGCGGATGGCCTTGCCGGCCGCGCGGAGCCTTCCGAGCGCCTCGGCCGCGCCGGGCAGCAGCTCCGCTCCGATGTAGACTACCCCATCCAGATCGAGGAGAAAGGCATCGAACTGCTCGGCAAGCACTCATCACCCCCGTCCGCGGCGATCGCCGGCCAGACGTCCCACCACGTCGCTCCGGCCGGCTCACCGGTATTCGGTGGTAGCCGCGTCCGATTATGCCGCACCGGTTGCCTGGCTCAGCAGGGACCGCGCGCGGCGATCCTGTTAAGATGTTCGGGGAAGCAGGTTGCCTCGGGAGGGGAAGGGTGTCGCTCGCGAGCTCGACAGCGCCGCTCCGGCCGTCCGTCCAGGCGGATCGGATCGCCACCGGCGACTCCCCGGAGCCGCCGGGGCTCTCGGTCGTGATCCCGGTCTACGACGAGGCCGAGAGCCTGCCGCTGCTCTACGAGGAGCTCCGGGAGACGCTCGACGCGCTGCCCTGGCCGGCCGAGATCATCTTCGTCGACGACGGCAGCCGGGACGGCTCGACCGCCGTCCTGCGCCGGCTGTTCGAGCGCGACCGGCGCGTGCAGGTGATCGAGCTGCGGCGCAACTTCGGCAAGGCCGCCGCTCTCCAGGCCGGCTTCGCGGCCGCCCGCGGCGAGCGCATCGTGACGCTCGATGCCGACCTCCAGGATGTGCCGGCAGAGATCCCCCGGCTGCTCGCGACGCTGGAGCACGTCGACCTGGTGAGCGGCTGGAAGCGGCCGCGGCGCGATCCGCTGTCCAAGCGCCTGCCCTCCCTCTGGTTCAACCTCGTCGTCCGGCTGCTCACCGGCGTGCCGCTGCACGACTTCAACAGCGGGCTGAAGGCCTACCGCGCGGAGGTGCTGCGGGAGCTGCCGCTCTACGGCGAGCTGCACCGCTACATCCCGGTGCTGGCCTACGCGCGCGGCTTCCGGGTGGCCGAGCTGCCGGTCGAGCACCGGCCGCGGCGCTTCGGCCGCTCCAAGTTCGGCGCCGGGCGCTTCGCCAGCGGCTTCTTCGACCTGCTGACCGTCCTCTTCCTGACCCAGTACACCCGCCGGCCGCTGCACCTCTTCGGCTGGTTCGGCCTGCTCTCGCTCGGCCTGGGCACCCTGATCAACGCCTACCTGAGCGCGCTGTGGTTTCTCGGCCAGCCGATCGGCCACCGGCCCCTACTGACCCTCGGCGTGCTCCTGATGACCATCGGCGCGCAGTTCTTCCTCACCGGGCTGCTGGCCGAGCTGATCGCCCACGCGGCGCCCCGCCGGGACTACAGCGTACGCCAGCACCTGCGCCACGACGCGCCGGTGAACGAGGAAATCGCCCTTCGCCCACCGGACGACGGGAACCGGCCGCATGACGAGTAAGCCGCTGGACATGCCTCCCGTCGGCCAGCCGAGCGGTCTTGCGAGCGGCCGGCAGCACACTACGAGCTCACCCGTCGAGCTCGAGCACATCACCTGCGACCTCTGCGGCGCCGACGACGCCGAGCCGGTCCTCGACCTGCGCGACCTGATCCACCGCACGACCGATCTGCCCTTCACGCTGGTGCGATGCCGCCGCTGCGGCCTGCGCTACCTGAACCCCCGGCCGCTCCCGGCGCAGCTCGGTCGCTTCTACCCCGCAGACTACGCGCCCCACCGGCGCGCCGGGCTCTCGGCCGCCGCGCGCCGCTGGCTCCTGCGCCGGGAGCTGCGCACGCTCTGGCCGCTGCTGGCCCCGCCGCGCCGCGTGCTGGAGCTCGGCTGCGGCTCGGGCGACCTGCTCCAGCTCGTGCGCGAGCTGGGCAACCCGAATGTCCTCGGGATCGAGCCGAGCGCTGCCGCCGATCAAGCCCGGCAGCGCTGGGGACTGGACGTGATACGCGGCACGCTCGAGGAGGCGCGGCTACCGGCCGGGAGTTTCGACGCGGCGCTGGCGCAGCACGTGCTCGAGCACCTGCCCTCGCCGTCCGCCACGCTGGCCGAGCTTGCCCGCGTGCTGCGCCCCGGAGGCGCGCTCGTCCTCTGGCTGCCCAACGCCGGCTCCTGGACAGCGCGTGCCTGGGGTGCCGCCTGGATGGGCTACGACGCCCCACGGCACCTCTACACGTTCGAGCGTACGACGCTCCGCGCCCTGCTGGAGCGGCACGGGTTCAGCGTCGCTGAGGTGCGCCACGAGTGGGTGGGCATCGAGTGGTCATGGGGGCTGCGGCTGGCCCTGCGCCGGCGCGGGCATGAGGGCGACGCGCTCGACCGCCTGCTCGCCCGGCTGCACCTGCCGCTCGCCGTAGCGGCGACACCGGTTTCGCTGGCCGCCGCGCTGGCAGGACGCTCAGGCCGCGTTCGCGTGGTCGCCAGGTTCCACGCCTAGCCATGTTTTGCCCAACATAACAGGCTCTTGTCAGCCTTCTGCACGGTCTGTTATATGGTGGCTGCTGTCGACCTGGCCGGCGATCCGCTGTCAACCGAGTGACCCTCGTGTCCGTGGGAAGGAGACCTTGAACATGCCCCGCCTGCGCCTGAGCGACGGCGAATACGCTCGCCGTCGCGCGACGATCCTCGAGCGCCTCGGCGCCCGGGAGATCTCGGCCCTCGTCGTCTTCGGCCCCAATAACGTCTCCTACTTCAGCCGCTTCGGCTTCATCCCCACCGAGCGCCCCATCGCCTTCGTCCTGACGCGCGACACCTCGGCCCTCCTGGTGCCGCGCCTCGAGCTGGAGCACGCCCAGGAGTTCGCCCTCGTCGACCGGATCGTCTCGTACCCGGAGTACCCCGATCTGCGCCACCCGATGGAGTTCCTCAAGAACCTCCTGGTCGATCTCCGGCTGAGCCGGGCGACGATCGGCGTCGACTCCGACGGCTACGGCCAGCTCTACGGCTACCGCGGCCCCAAGCTCAGCGAGCTCTTGCCCGAGGCCGAGATCGTCAACGTGGCCGACGACGTCGAGTACCTGCAGATGATCAACTCGGAGGAGGAGCTGGAGCTCCTGCGCGAGAGCGCCCGCTGGGCCAACCTGGCCCACGCCTACCTGCAGGAGTACTGCCGGGTGGGCGCCACCGAGACCGAGATCTCGATGCGCGCCTCCTACGAGGCCTCGCAGGCGATGCTCCGGGCCCTCGGCCCCGAGTACCGCCCGCTCGGCCGCGGGCTGGCCTCGGCCGGGTTCCGGGGGCAGATCGGCAAGGACTCGGCGCTGCCGCACGCGATGACCAGCAACGCCCGGCTCAAGCCCGGCGACGTCCTGGTCACCGGGGCAACCGCCTCCATCTGGGGCTATAGCTGCGAGCTGGAGCGCACCATGATCATGGGCGAGCCCACGCCCGAGCAGGAGCGCTTCTTCACCCTGATGCTGGAGGTCCAGACCCTGGCCATCCAGACCATCAGGCCCGGCATCCCCTGCGCGGCGGTGGACCGGGTGGTGCGCGACTTCTTCACGGAGCACGGGCTGGAGCCGTACTGGCGGCACCACACCGGGCACGCCAAGTCGACGCAGGTGCACGAGGCCCCCTTCCTCGACATCGGCGATCAGCGCACGATCGAGGTCGGGATGGTCTTCACCGTCGAGCCGGGGATCTACGTGCCGGGGCTGGGCGGGTTCCGCCACTCCGACACCGTCGCGGTGACGCCG
>BEIC01000222.1 GCA_002898875.1 bacterium HR26 | reverse complement strand
CCGAAGCGGCGGAACATGTAGGCGCAGGTGGACCACCAGCCGCCCAGGTCGAACCACATCGGCGAGAGCGGCTGCGGGCAGTGCAGGTCATCCCACCACCAGTGAAGCTGCTTCTCCTCCTCGCTTTCCCACTCGACCGGGAACTCCTCATCGCCGAAGAAACTCACCGGCAACTGGACCTCGGGTGTCGTCGCAGCCATTCCCGGCCTCCCTCCAGCTCATCCGCCTCACACCGCTCTCAGCTCCGTGCTCACTCCCGCCCGGCTCCTTCCCGCCACGGCCGGGCAAGACGCCTATTCCGGCTCGACGAGCTCGTAGAACTCCGGCACCCGGCTCTCCAGCATCGGGATCACCTTGCCGACGATGTTCTCCTGGAACGCCGCCGAGGCCTTGTGCGCCTCGTAGTCGTCTCGCGTCCGGTACTGCTCGTACAGCAGGAACTTACGCCGATCGTCGAGCGAACGATTGACATAGTACACGAGGCAGCCTGGCTCCGCACGCGAGACCGGAACCATCTGCTTGAGGATCTCCGCGACCTCGTCGTCCTTGCCTTCCTTCGCGTAGTAGTGCGCCACCACCACGAACACCGGCGACCTCCTCTCTGTCTCGTCTTCCTCGCGCTACCAGACCTCGCTCTGACAGAAGCCGCTGCGGCGCACCATACCACCCGCGGAGCACGAATCCAGGTCGGCAGGCGATGGCGCGCCCCGGCGCCGGGCACCGCGACACGACCCGCCGCTCACGACGCGCGGACGACGCGGTTACGCAGCACGCCGATCCCCTCCACCTCCAGTTCCACCACGTCACCGGGCTGCAGCCAGCGCCCCAGCTCGAGGCCACAGCCGTTCGTGACCGTGCCCGAGCCCCACAGCTCACCGGGGTAGATCGTCTCGCTCTGCGACACGTGGGCGATCAGGTCGGCGAAGGAGAAGTGCATCCCCGCGCTCCGTCCCTCCGACCAGACCTCGCCGTTGACCCTGGCGACCATGCGCACGTCGGTGATCTCGATCTCGTCCGGCGTGACGAGATAGGGGCCGATGGCATTGCCGGTGTCGAAGTCCTTACCCTTGCTCGGCCCCATACCGATCGGCGCTTCGCGCATCTGCTGGTCACGGGCGCTGAAGTCGTTGAAGATCGTGAAGCCGGCGATGTACTGCGGCGCCTCCGCCTTGGAGATATCCTTGCCGCGCCGCCCGATCACCATGCCCAGCTCCAGCTCGAAGTCGAACTTCTCGGTGTAGCGCGGCATGACGACATCGTGGTCGGGGCCGACCACCGTGTCCGGGTCGCCCTTGTAGTAGGCCGGCACCTCGTACCAGGCCGGCGGGATCTCGCCGCCTCGCCCGAGTGCCCGGCTCGCGTTGCGCATATGGCCCTCGAAGGTCAGGAAGTCGCGGATCACCCGCGGGCGCGGCACGGGCGCCAGCAAGCGGACCTCGTCGAGCCGGTAGGCGGTCCGCCTCCCCAGCGCCTCCTCGGCCCGGCCGCTTTCCTCGATCGCCCGGAGCGCCACCTCCCGGCCGAGCGTCCCGTTGCCGAGGAAGAGAACCATGTCGTCGGGGAGCAGCGCCGCCGCCAGGCGCGTGGCGTCGCAGCCGGGGTCGGTCCGCTCCAGGTAGCCGGCGTAGGCCGCTTGCAAGTCGACGAGCCGGCCATCGACCAGCGCGCCGATCCGGCGTACCGGGCCAGCCGGCGTCGGGATGGCGAAGGTCGCGAGCTTCACGTTCGTCTCCCTTCCCGTTGCGCCCGCGCGCGGGCAGCACGGAGCGCCCGCTCGACGAAGACGCGGATCATCTCGGTGCGGTACCAGGCCGAGCCGCGCAGGTCCGAGAGCGGTTCGATTTCTGCCGCGTAGCGCTCGGCGATCTCGCCGATGGTCGCGTCGTCGAGCGCCCGGCCCACCACGGCATCGAGGACCTCAGCCAGCCGCTGGGGACGCTCAGCGACGGCACCGACGACCACCTCGGCGCGCGCCAGGCGGCCGCTGCCGTCCGGGACGACCACGGCGGCTACCCCGAGGCACGGCCGGTCTTCGTGCGAGCGCGTCCGGTACTTGAGATAGACCGCGCCGGCTCCCGGCGGCAGCGCCGGCACGACCACCTCGGTGACCAGCTCGTCCGGCTCCAGCACCGTCTGGTAGTGGCCGACGACGAAGTCGCGGACCGGGATCTCGCGCCGGCCGCGCTGGCTCACCGCCACCACTCTGGCACCCAGCGCCGCGAGCAGTGCCGGCGGGTCGGAGGCGTAGTCGGCGTCGCAGAGGTTGCCGCCGACGGTGGCCTGGTAACGCACGCGCACGTTGGCCACCTCCCGGTACGTCTCGGCGACGACCGGCAGCCGCTCCCACACCAGCGCCGAGGTCTCGACCGAGCGGAGACGAACCATCGCTCCGAGTCGCAGGTTCCCCGCCTCGTCCACCGCGATCCCCGCCAGTCCGGGAACACGCCGCAGGCTCACCAGCAGCGAGGACCAGAGCAGTCCCTGGCGCAGCACGAGCGCCAGCCAGGTGCCTCCGGCCACCGGCTTCGCCTCCTCGCCGTGCCGGGCCAGGAGATCCAGCACCTCATCGACACTCCCCGGCTCCACGACCGCGAACTCAGCCATCCTGCCGCCCGTCGACCCTTGCCGGAGCAGCCAGCGACCGCTCGACGCACTCGACGAACTGCGCGGTCATCTTGCGCGCGACGTCCTGGATTACGGTGCCGCCGAAGCGCCCCAGCGCGCCGCGGATCGAGAGGTCCATCTGGTAGCTGACCAGCGTACGCCCCCCCTGCGGCTGGAGCAGGGCAGAGACGACGGCCCGCACCAGGCTGCCGGTGGCCCGGTCGTCACCCTGAACCAGCAGCACCAGGCGCTCGGGTGGCTGCACCTCCGAGAGCTCGACCGTCACGCTGAACCCTGCCCGCAGCGGCCCGATCTTGACCTGGATACGCCCCCGGTAGGTCTTCTCGTCCACCTGCGTGACGTCCTCGACTCCGGCCATGCAGGCGCTCGATCGGGGAACGTCGAGGAAGAAGTCCCAAACCCGCACGCGGGGTGCGTTCAGCGTGAACTCCTGGCTGATGATCACCCGGCACTCTCCCTCCCGGCGCGCGACGCCTCGCGCACGACGAACTCGTCGATCCGCGCCAGGGCCGCCTCGTAGAGCGGTCTCGCCAGCTCGCGCGCCTGCGGCAGCCTGATGCGCTCGTACATGTAGCGCATGCGCTCGCGGACACGCTCCGGCGTATAGTGATGCTTTCCCTCTCGCGCGTATCCGATGAAAAGCCCCACGTTGGTCTCGAGGAAGCTCAGGCTATCGGCCGCCTGGAGCAGGTCGGCTTCGGGCCATCCCCCTTCCTCGTGCGCCTCGATCAGCGCGCACACCCGCTGTATGAGTTCGGGCTCCGCCCCGTGCTGGCGCAACCAAGCCGCAACGATCCGCGCCGAGCGTTGCTGGTGTTGCCGGTCGTAGTCGCGATCCGGAATCGGCCGCCGGGCATCCGCGACCGGCGAGTCCGGCCCGGGGAATGCCCGCTCCATATCGTGCGTCAACGCAGCGAGCCGGAGATGGCCCCGCGCGTCCGGCGCCAGCACCAGCAGCCAGTCGAGCGTCCGCCGAAGGTGGTCGGCATTCCAATAGTCGTCGATCCAGGCGCTGGCCCGTTCGAGCAACTCATCGACCGTCGGCATGGTTTCCCCTTACAGCGTGGTGATCGGGCGGCTCTGCAGCAGGTAGACTGTGCCGTCCTCGATCGCCCACTCGATGTCCTGCGGCGCGCCGAAGTAGGCCTCGACCCGCTCGGCCAGCTCGGTCAGCGCCTGCACCTCCTCGTCCGTCAGCACTCGCTCGCGCTCCAACCCCGACGGCACCGGCTCCGGACGCAGGCCGTCGCCGGAGGGGTCACGCACCAGCATCACCGTCTTGGCCGGGACGAACGACCTCAGCAGGCGCCGGTCTGCCCGCGCGACCAGGTAGTTGTCCGGCACCACCAGCCCGGACACCAGCGCCTCGCCGAAGCCCCAGGTCGCCTCGATCACGCAGCAATCCCGGCGCCGTTGAACCGGATCGGCCGTGAAGAGCACGCCGGACTTCTCCGGCACGACCATCCGCTGGACAACGACCGCGATCGCGGTGTCGCGCAGGGAGCCCTTCTCGGAGCGGTAGAAGAGCGCGTGCGAGCCGAAGAGCGAGGCCCAGCAGTCCCGCACCCGCTCGATGACCTGTCGCGCGC
>BEIC01000221.1 GCA_002898875.1 bacterium HR26 | reverse complement strand
GAGTGGGAGTGGCGCGTCTTCCTGGAGGAGCTGGCCCAGGATCGGGCGGCCCGGACGCTCACCGGCAACTCGCGCCGTGTCTCGATCTACGAGATCATGCCGCCGGACCCCGAGACCAGGACCATCCTCCAGGAGGTGGGGAGGCAGTTCCCGGAGCTAGAAGTTCACCCTGAATTCCCACTGGAGTCGGCTGAGGCGTTCGCCGAGTACCGGCCGGAAGGGGTCGTGGGTCGGATTGCCCCGCGTCCCGTGCTGTTCCTGCACGGCGAGGTGGACGTGCTGGTATCGCCGGAAGAGTCGATCTCGGCCGCGGCGCGCGCCGGCGAGCCGAAGCGGCTGGTGCTGCTACCGGGAATGGGGCACCTGAACTGGCTCAACCCCCAGCACCCGGTCTTCACGCGGGTTGTGGCCGAGATCACCGGCTGGTTCGAGCAGCATCTGGCCGGCTCGTAGCCCTGGTCGTAGGCGCCGCGAGACTGTCGGCTGGGTCGGTTCGACCGTGAAAGGGGGAGACGCGAGGATCGGAGATGAGCGGTTCGGAAAGGCTGCTCGGGGAGGTGTGGCGATGGACATCCCGAAGGGGAAGCTGCGCTGGATCTACGAGCGGATGGTGACCATCCGTCGCTTCGAGGACCGGGTGGCGCAGGAGTTCGCGGCCGGGAAGCTCCCCGGCTTCGTCCATCTGTATGCCGGTGAGGAAGCGATCGCGGTCGGCGTCTGCGCGCACCTGACCGATCGCGACTACATCACCAGCACCCACCGTGGCCACGGGCACTGCATCGCCAAGGGCGTGGACGTCCGCAGCATGATGGCCGAGCTCTTCGGGCGGAGCACCGGCGCGTGCAAGGGCAAGGGTGGCTCCATGCACATCGCCGACGTCGACAAGGGCATGCTTGGGGCCAACGGGATCGTCGGGGGTGGCCCGCCGCTGGCCTGTGGAGCCGGGCTGATGGCGAAGGTGAAGGGCACCGACCAGGTGGCAGCCTGCTTCTTCGGCGACGGCGCGGCCGAGCAAGGCACCACGCACGAGGCTATGAACCTGGCGGCTATCTGGAAGCTCCCGGTCGTGTTCGTCTGCGAGAACAACCTCTACGCCGAGTCGACGCCCTGGACGTACCACTGCGCGGCCTCGGACATCGCCAGCCGGGCGGCGGCCTACGACATGCCCGGCGTGCTGGTCGACGGAGCTGATGTCTTCGCGGTCTATGAAGCGGCCGGCGAGGCCATTGCTCGGGCGCGCCGAGGCGAGGGGCCGAGCCTGCTCGAGTGCCGCGGCTTTCGCTACTACGGGCACTTCCAGGGTGATGCGGTCACCTACCGCACCAAGGAGGAAGAGGAGGAGTATCGGCGACGCGACCCGATCGAGCGCTTCCGGCAGACGGTGCTCTCGCAGGGACTCCTGACCGAGGACGAGCTGAACGCGATCGACGAGGCTGTCGCCCGTGAGATCGATGATGCGGTGCGGTACGCCGAATCCAGCCCGATGCCGTCTCCAGAGGAGTGCTTGACCGACGTCTATGTCGACTACCCGGCGGCACAGCTCGCCTTCCGTCATTGAGCGGCGGGCCGGGTGGCGAGGACGAGAGGGAGGAAGGCGAGATGGTCGTCGCGACGCGTGTCATCAGCTACCGCGAGGCGCTGAATGAGGCGATCCGCCTGGAGATGCGCCGCGATCCCACGGTCGTGATCATGGGCGAAGACATTGCCGGCGGCGCCGGAATCGGGCATGTCGAGAACGTCGGTGCCTGGGGCGGCGTGCTCGGGGTGACCAAGAGCCTGGTCAGCGAGTTCGGGCGCCAGCGGGTGCTCGACACTCCGATCAGCGAGGCGGGCTTTATCGGTGCCGCGGTCGGCGCCGCGGTCACCGGGTTACGGCCGATCGCCGAGCTCATGTTCGTCGATTTCTTCGGCGTGTGCATGGATCAGATCTTCAACCAGGGCGCCAAGCTGCGCTACATGTTCGGAGGCAAGGCCAAGGTGCCGCTGGTGATCCGGACGATGATCGGGGCCGGCTTCGGCGCAGCCGGTCAACATTCAGGTTGTCACTACGCGGTCTTCACCCACATGCCGGGCTTGAAGACGGTGGCCCCGGCGACGCCCTACGATGCCAAGGGGCTGCTGATCGCCGCGATCCGGGATGACGACCCGGTCATCTTCTTCGAGCACAAGCTGCTCTACGACACGACCGGCGAGGTGCCGGAGGGGGAGTACGTCATCCCGCTGGGCAAGGCCGACGTCAAGCGAGAGGGCAGTGACGTGACGGTCGTCGCCATCGCCCGCATGGTGCACGTCGCCCTGGAAGCGGCCGCGCGGCTGGCCGGCGAGGGGATCGACGTCGAGGTCATCGACCTGCGCACGCTGTCGCCGCTCGACGAGGAGGCGATCCTGGAATCGCTGGCCAAGACGCGCCGGCTGGTGGTGGTCGACGAGGATAACCCGCGCTGCAGCGTTGCGGCCGACATCGCGGCGCTGGCGGTGGACAAGGGCTTCGACTACCTGGATGCGCCGGTGAAGATGGTGACGGCGCCGCACACGCCGGTGCCCTTCAGCCCGAGCATGGAGCAGTTCTACATCCCAAGCCCGCAGCGCGTGATCGACGCCATCAGGGAGGTCGTCTAATCGCCAGTGAAGAGGCCGTCGTCGGGATCATCGCCAACCCGGCTGCCGGCAAGGATATCCGGCGGCTGATCGCCCCGGCGTCGGCCTTCGACAACAACGAGAAGGTCAAGATCGTTCGGCGGGTGCTGGCCGGGCTGGCGGCCGCCGGGGTCCGGCGGGTGCGCTTTCTGCCCGACTCGTACCGGATCGTCGGGCGCGCAGTCGATGGCTTTCACCGGGATGTCGAGGCCGAGCCGCTGCCGCTCGCGGTCGACTATACGGTCGAGGATACGATCCGGGCGGCCGGGCTGCTGGCGGAAAGCGGGGCGGCCTGCATCGTCACGCTCGGGGGAGATGGGACGAACCGCGCGGTGGCGAAGGCGTGCGGCGACGTGCCGCTGGTCGCCATCGCCACCGGCACGAACAACGTCTTTCCCCAGATGGTGGACGGCACGCTGGCCGGGATCGCTGCCGGGTTGATCGCCTCCGGGCGGGTGCCGTCGACGCTGGCGCGCCGCACCAAGCGGCTGGAGATCTGGCTCGACGGCGAGCTGGCCGATATCGCGCTGGTGGACGTGGCCATCTCGCGGCAGTCGTTCATCGGGACACGGGCGATCTGGGACCCTTCGACGGTGCACGAGCTGGTGCTGGCTCGCGCCGAGCCGGGGTGCATCGGGCTGGCATCCATCGGCGCGCACCTATGCCCGCTGGCTCGCGAGGACGAGCGGGGCCTGCACATCCTTCTCGGCGATGGCGGCGAGCCAGTGTCGGCCATCCTGGCCCCGGGCATGATCCGGGCCGTCCAGGTACAGCTTTGGCGCGTGCTACAGAGCGGCGACGCGGTCGAGATCGCGCTCCGGCCCTGCACAGTGGCGGTGGATGGCGAGCGCGAGCTGCACATCGAGCGCGCTGGATCGCTGGACGTGCGCCTCACCGACCGCGGGCCGCGCCTCGTGGACGTGCGCGAGGTCCTCTGGCACGCCGCGCAGGCCGGCCTGCTTCGCTCGCCAGTCTACGCTCAGGGGGAAGCCGACCGGTAGAGGCGCTGGTAGTTCAGGTAATTGGCGTACACGCGCTGCACGTAGTCGTGCGTCTCCGGGAAGGGGATGCGCTCGACGAACAGGTCGGGGTCGGCCAGGCCGAAATCGCGGACCCAGGCACGAGCGTTTCCGTCGCCGGCGTTGTAGCCTGCCAGGGCTGGGTAGAGCTGGTTGTCGTAGGCAGCCAGCCGCTGGGCGAGGTAGAAAGCGCCGAACTCGATGCTCACCGCCGGCCGGAAGAGGTCTTCGGGCTGCCAGCCGGACCGGCCGAGCGCCGCGGCGATGCCTTGCCCGGTGCTGGGCAGTACCTGGGTGAGGCCGCGGGCGTCGGCGGGCGAGCGGGCCTGTGGCTCGAACGCGCTCTCCTGCCGGATCAGCGCCGCCAGCAAGAGCGGGTCGACCCCCTGAGCACTTGCCAGCGGGAGTAACAGCTCCGGGTAGGGAACAGGATAGAGCAGGCGCTGGAGCGCCCGCGGCAGCTCATTCGTGCCTGAATCCGACTGCAACCGGCCGGCGGCACGGTAGGCGTAGGCGACCTCACCCTGCTCGCTGAGCAACAGGGCGAGCGAGGCGAGCCCCG
>BEIC01000220.1 GCA_002898875.1 bacterium HR26 | reverse complement strand
CGTGGCGCTGCGCGCCGGCTGGCGACGCACTGGCGAGCCTGCCGATCTGCCCACAATCGGTTCCCGAGTCACTGAACTGTAGGGGCCAGGTAGGCGACGCGATCGGGCCGGTCCACTGGACCGGGAAGGAAGGTGAGCCGGCACTGGACAGCACGAGGCGGTTGGCGCTATACTCTATGACGACAAGTGACGCGGGAGTAACTCAGTTGGCAGAGTGCCGGCTTCCCAAGCCGGTTGTCGCGGGTTCGAATCCCGTCTCCCGCTCCGGGACACCGCCCTCAGCTCGAGGGCGGTTTTGTTTTCTTCTGAGTGTCATCGGCCTCGCCTTGGCCGCTTCCGGCCTCCCCGATCGGTCCGCTCGAGCTGTAACCCAGCCCAACGCTCCCGGACACCTCGGCGCTCAGGCAGTCGCACGCGCGGTCGCCGCTGCGGAGATAGCCGCAGGAGACGTACTCCGCACTGCTCTCGCTCCCGAGACGCCACCAGCCGTCGAACTGCACCGGCAGCGAAGCGGCCAGGAGAAAGCGGGGGTTATCCTGCACCTGGAAATGCAGGTGCGGCTCGGTCGAGTGCCCCGAATTCCCGCATCGCCCCACCATCTGCCCGGCTTCGACCGGCTGGCCTGGTCGCACGCACACACTGCCGCGCTGCAGGTGCGCCAGCAGGCTGTATTCACGCTCCGCGTGGCGGATCACCACGACGTTGCCGAGCGGGCTCCAAGCGAATGGGTCGACAATGCCGA
Source organism: bacterium HR26 (assembly GCA_002898875.1). Lineage (GTDB taxonomy): Bacteria > Chloroflexota > Chloroflexia > Thermomicrobiales > Thermomicrobiaceae > Thermalbibacter. Next base: position 3,516 of record BEIC01000220.1, on the reverse strand, counting down.
CCCACGGGCAGTCGCGGTGACCGTCCCGCGCCGTCACCACGACGCCACCGGCCGGGGCGACGACCGGCTGTCCCCAGGAGTAGCAGTCCTCAGGTCGCCGGGCCGGGTCGACGCGGCAGCTCCGCCCATCCTCGTCGCAGACGACGAGATCGTAGGCGTAGCGCTGGCCGGCGAGCCCCCATGAGTGCGACGTCTCCGGCGTGACCCCGCCGTTGTAGACCGTCCAGCAGCCGGTGACTGGGAGGCGGTAGCGTACTTTCTGGCGATAGGTGTCCGGCGCGGGCAGGCGGCCGCGGTAGCGCAGGCGTACCAGCAGCTCGCCGCCGAGCTGCGCCAGGCTGAAGAGCAGCACCGGCGGCGAGAGGATCGTCATGAGGAGGCTGCCGGCGATGAGCAGCACGCGTCGGGGTGCCTCGACCAGCGCTCGTCCCCACTGGACCAGTCGGATCGACCAGATCAGCGCCAGCGCCGCGAGGGTCGCGACGGTTAGCACGTCGAGCGCCCATCGCCAGCCGTCGAGGAAGCCAAGCCGTCGGGCTGCCCACGCTGCCAGCGTCACCGCGACCAGCAGCGGCTCGGCTCCTCGCAGCCATCGCCACGCCCGCTGCCCTGCGCTCTCGATCGGTCGGGCCACGGATCCGATCCTCTCGTCGTGCGAGCGACCGCTACGCGCGGATTTCGTGCCACAGCGCGGCGCGGGCCAGCCGATCGTTGGGTCTCGCCCGGAATCATACTCGGGTCACGGCCTGGGGATCGATCCACAGCATCGCGCCGCAACGGCGCCCCACACGGCGAGCTGCCGTACACTGGAGACCGGCGCGGCGATGCGCCAGGCGATCGAGAGCGAAGGGAGCACGAGGTACATGGAGCAGGCGTTCCCGGCGAGCTGTCTCGTCGGCTTGCGCTGCACGAGCTGCGGTGCGACGTACTCGGCCGATGAGGTCCACACCACCTGCCCGGCGTGCGGCAAAGTCCTCTTCGCCGAGTACGACCTGGCACGCGCGGGCCAGACCCTGACGCACGAGGCACTCCGCTCGCGCCCCTGGACGCTCTGGCGCTACCACGAGCTGATGCCGGTGCGCAACCCAGCCAACCGGCTGACGCTCGGCGAAGGGGGCACGCCCCTGCTGCGCGCCGAACGTCTGGGCCAGGCGCTCGGCCTCTCGCGGCTCTGGCTCAAGGACGAGAGCCAAAACCCGACCGGGAGCTTCAAGGCGCGCGGGCTGGCCGCCGCTGTCTCCCGCGCGAAGGAGCTCGGCGCCAGGGCGGTCGCCATCCCCTCGGCCGGGAACGCGGCCGCGGCCATGAGCGCCTACGCGGCCCGCGCTGGCTTGCCTGCCTACGTCTTCATGCCCGCGGACACGCCCCCGGCGATGCCTGCCGAGTGCCGGGCCTACGGGGCCCACGTCTTCCTCGTCCGCGGGCTGATCAACGACTGCGGCCGGGTCGTCCGGACCGGGGCGGAGCGCTTCGGCTGGATGGACGTCTCCACCCTCAAGGAGCCGTACCGCGCCGAGGGGAAGAAGACGATGGGGATGGAGCTAGCCGAGCAGCTCGGCTGGCGGCTGCCTGACGCCATCGTCTACCCGACGGGCGGTGGCACCGGGATCGTCGGCATGTGGAAGGCGTTCGACGAGCTGGAGCGCCTGGGCCTGATCGGTCCGCATCGCCCCCGGATGATCGTGGTCCAGGCCCAGGGCTGCGCCCCGATCGTGCGGGCGTTCCAGGCCGGCGCTCGCCACGCCGAGCCCTGGGCCGACGCGCAAACGATCGCGCCCGGGATCCGGGTGCCGACCGCCATCGGTGACTACCTGATCCTCGACGCCGTGCGCGCGAGCGGCGGTACGGCGCTGGCGGTCAGCGACGAGGAGATGGTCGAAGGGGTGCGCCTGCTGGCCCGGCTGGAGGGGCTGTTCGTCTCGCCGGAGGCCGGCGCGACGGTTGCCGCTGTCCGGCGGCTGCGCGAGCGAGGCGAGCTCGGGCATGGCGACGAGGTCGTCCTGTTCCTCACCGGCAGCGGGCTCAAGCACCTGGAGCTGGTCGAGGGCGGCTATCCGGTGCTCGATCCCGACGACCCAGAGCTGCCCGAGCGGCTGGCCGCAGCCGTCGGCAGGAAGGGCTGACACCGGGGGCAGAAGGTCGTGCCGCGCTGTGCCACCACCACGCGCTCGACCGGCGTGCCGCAGACCGGACAGGGGCTCCCTGGCAAGCGGCCGTAGATCTGCAGGCGGGCCTGGTTCTCGCCTGGCTGGCCGAGGCCATCCCGGTAGTTGCGGATGGTCGTCCCGCGCCAGGAGATGGCCTCCGCCAGCACCTCTCGCAGCGCGGCCAGCAGGCGTCTCGTCTCCTCCATGTCGAGCGAGCTAGCGGGGCGCAGTGGGTTGATGCCCGCGCGAAACAGCGCCTCGTCGGCGTAGATGTTGCCCACGCCGGCGAGGAACGACTGCTCGAGGAGGAGCGCCTTGATGGCTCGCCGGTGCCGGGCGAGGCGCTCGCGCAGCCGCCCCGGCGTAAGCTCGGGCGAGAGTGGCTCGGGCCCCAGGCGTGCTTCCAGCCGGTCGCGCTCGCCGGGCCGGAGGAGCCCGATGCGCCCGAAGCGGCGGATATCCCGGTAGCGGAGTTCCTGCCCCTGCTCGAGCACGAAGCTGAGGTGGTGGTGCGGGGGATAGGGCTCGCTTGGCTTAGCCAGGAACAGCTCGCCGGTCATCCCCAGGTGGACGGTGATCGTCGCTCCCGAGTCGAGCTCCATCAGCAGTATCTTCCCGCGCCGCCCGAGCCCGGTAATTCGCCGTCCCTCGACTTCGCGGGCGAACTCCTCCAGCGGCAGCGTCAGGATATCGGCTGGGTGCTGGCCGGCGAGGATGCGTATGATTCTGGAGCCGCGGAGCTGCGGCTCGAGCGAGCGGCGGACGACTTCGACTTCGGGCAATTCCGGCATTGCGTGCTCCTCAGCGAAGGGGCGAGCGAAGAAGGGAGCGGTATGACGACGACCAGGTGCATATTCTGCGAGATCGCATCTGGCCGGCAACCGGCGCGCGTCGTCCACCAGGACGACCTGGTGACCGCCTTCTGGGATATCCACCCCCAAGCGCGCGTGCACATCCTGGTCATCCCCAACCAGCATGTTACCTCGCTGCGCGAGGCCGAGGAGGTCGATGCTGCGCTGCTCGGCCGCTGCCTGCAGGTGGCCGCGCGGGTGGCGCGCGAGGCCGGGATCGCCGAGTCCGGCTACCGGGTGCTGACGAACGTGGGGCCGGACGCGGGGCAGAGCGTCTACCACTTGCACTTCCACGTCCTGGGTGGCAACCGGCTGCGACTGGCGCTCGGCTAGCCGGCTTCACGCCTTGCGCGATGCGGGGACGCGATGTATACTGGGATTTGCGCTCACCAGAGGCTGCTGTCGAGGGGATGACCGGTTTCGACAGGGCCGTAGGTGCAAGGATTGCAGGCCGAGGTCGCCCCGGGACTCGTAAAAAGGGGCAACCAAGTAACTGGCGAGCGCGAACTCGCTCTGGC
>BEIC01000219.1 GCA_002898875.1 bacterium HR26 | reverse complement strand
GCGGTATCAGTACCGACGATCCCTCTGGTACTGACCCGCTGCTCGGGTTAGACGGCGCCGGGCTCCCAAGGGTCGAACGCTTCCTCGGGAGCCAGGCACCGGCCAGGCGCGCGGAGCGCAAAGCTCGCAACATCACCTTGATCGGTGCCCTGAAACTGGAGCCGTTCAATGCGGGCGTGCATGCTGACGTGGCCGGCTACAAGAACCTGGCGTTCGTGGGCAAGTGGCGGGAACTCTGTCCTGGCACAGGCGTAGACATTATCGACATCTCAAGACCCGCAACTCCGGTCAAGATCGCCGATACGCTCGACTATCTTGATACCTCCATGGAAGACATGCAGGCCATACGGATCGGCGAGCGTGACGTGCTCGCCATCGGCCTCCAGGATTGCGGGAACGTTCCTACCCCCGGAGTTGGCAAGAGCGGCCTCGAGCTCTATGACATCACTGATCCGCACAACCCGCAGCTCCTAAGTCTCTTCGATGTAGACCAGTCCGGGGTGGACGTCACTGGCGTCCACGAGCTGGACTTGACGGCGACGCCGAGCGGTCGAGTGCTAGCCCTGCTCGCCGTGCCGAATCTCGAAGCTCTCACCTTCCGGCCACCTGCACCGAGCATCGGTGACCTGCTGATCCTCGACATCACAGATCCCACCAACCCGACGCTCATCGGCGAGTGGGGAGTGCTCGACGAGCCGGCGCTAGGTCTGGACTTCTACTTAGGAGTTGCACAGGGCGGCGATGCACGGACGTTGCTCCACAGCGTGCGGGCTAACCAGAACGGTACGCGAGCTTACCTGTCTTATTGGGATGCAGGCTTCATCATCCTCGACATCTCCAACCCCAGCAGTCCAGTGTTCCGGGGATTCGCGCCCAAGACGGCACCTGACGACTCTTATGGGCCGGACGAGGAAGGCAATGCCCACTCGGTGGACGAGGCGCGGGGCGGTAACATCCTCGTCACAGCCGATGAAGACTTCAGCCCGTTCCACCTCGAGTTCTCGGTCACTGCGCCAGCGTCGATCGCTGGCCAGTACCCCGCCGTGGAAGGTGCGTTCACGAAGCCGATCGTGACGCTACCGGGGCGGGTGATGACGGGCGAGGTCGTCCACGTCGGGCGAGGCTGTCCAGAAAACTCGATCGTTCCAGGCAGCCCGGCTGATCCCTATCTGGCGGATCCGAACGGTAAGATCGCGCTCATCGAGCGCGGCGCGTGTCGCTTCGACGAGAAGATCGGTCGGGCCCAGCTGGCAGGCGCGATCGGCGCCATCGTCTACAACACCGCCGCTGGCGGCGACGCTCTGGTGCTCATGAGCGGGAGACAAGCGTTCACGCTGGCAGATGGCCGCCCCGTCGAAATCAACATCCCTGGCATCTTCGTCGGGCGCAGCGCAGGTGTTGCGCTGCGGGACGCCTTCGACGCCGTCCAGGTAGTCTCTGTCAAGGCCAGCGCGGTCTTCGATGGGTGGGGGTTCCTGCGCTTCTTCGATATCAAGGATCCCACCAATCCGAAGCAGCTCAGCACCTTCGCCACGGCGAACACCAACAACGAGGATGTCGCGCTGGAGGGCATCTGGAGCGTCCACAATCCAGAAGTGCGAGGCAACACGGTGTATGCCTCGTGGTACAGTGATGGGGTGCGCATCATCGACATCTCGAGCCCGTCCGCGCCACGGGAGATCGGGTTCTGGGTCGGAGAAGGCGCTCCGAGCGACGCACCGCCGGTCAACATCTGGAGCGTCGTGCCGCATGGGGACCTGCTCCTGGTCAGTGACCGCAACTTCGGGCTCTACATCCTGAAGCACACGCCCTGAAGCAGCGGGCAGCGCGGCAACTGCTGGTCCTAGCTCGTAGATACGCAGCGGCCCGGGTATCTGGCCCGGGCCGCTGGTTCAGATGGCCACGCTGCTGGAACTATGGATAGAGCGTTAGCCATCATTATTTCTCCATCCCGCCAGCGTGCCGCGTCTGAGCGAGAGCGCAAGGCCGGCGCGCCGCTTCCAGGCCTCGGTCCACCGCCGCACCGCGTCGAGATGATGCTGCCGGAGCCAGACGCCAGGCCGGCCGACCTTCGGCGCGAGGTCGCGGAGCATGACCGCGCCGGCCCAGGCGTAGAAGAGCGCCATCTCCTCCTGTGCACTGGCCTGCTTCCCATAGCCGCTGCGCCAGCCCAGCTCCAGCAGCCGGGCGATCAGGGCGTACAGGCGCTCGAGGGCGCCCGTTGGTGGCGGCGCCAGCCGGAGGATGCTCAGCGTCCGGGCCAGGTCAGCCCGGGGATCGCCGACCGAGACGTTGGCCCAGTCGAGCACGCCGGTGACCTCGGCACCCTCCACCATCACGTTCAGCGGGTGATAGTCGAGGTGGAGGAGCGCGTCAGCGCGCAGCGGAAAAGCACGCAGTCGCGCTTGCAGGGCTTCCTCACCTGGCCCGGCCCAGGCGATCCAGTCGGTCACGACCTGGCGCAGGGGCTCGGTGACGGGCACCGCGTGGATCTGCGCCTGCACTCGCCCGAAGGCTCGCCCGAGCCTCCAGGCCAGCCAGGGGCAGGCTCGCAGCGCGTGGGCCAGCGTCCGGCCTGGCACCCAGGAGAGGAGCAGGACCGGGCGCCCGCGCCACGTCCCCTCGGCCTGGAGTTCGGGCACGGGAACCTGCCCGGCGAGGGCCCGCAGCACCAGCGCCTCGCGCCGCGCGGTGCTCGCCTGCTCCGGGCGGAACAGCCGCAGGGCGCTCGATCCGCCGCCGCGATCGACCCGCCACAGAGCCGTATCCCAGCCGCCCGCTACCGGCTCCACCGCCCAGGCGTCTTCCACGCCGAGCGCCCGCAGGATAGCGAGCGGATCGAGGTCGTCACCAAGGATCACTCGGGCGCCGGCCATCAGAGAGCGGCCTACCGGCGGTGCAGGAGGATCGCCCGCTGGTGCTCAGGCAGCACAGCCCAGACCGGCCGCTCGCTCTCCGGGATCAGGGGCAGCGGCTCACCGCCGAGTAGCGTCAGCGTGTTCACCAGCCGCTTCGTGCCCCGGCGAGGTGTCATGTCCACGTCGTAGAAGGTAAAGTCGCCCTCCTCGACGCGGAAGATGGCGACATCGGCCAGGCTGCCCGGCTTCAGCGTCCCCAGATCCTGCCGGCCGATCACCCGGGCCGGCGCGGCGGTAGCGCGCTCAATCACCTCCGGCAGGCTCATCCCCAGGGCTAGAAACTTGGACAGCGTGGTCGGCAGGTCGAACATCGGCCCCTGGATGGCGAGCTGGTGGATGTCGCTGCTGATCACGTCGGGCAGCAGGCCCTGCTCGAGCAGCGCCTCGGCCACCGGGAAGCTGAACGAGCCTGCTCCATGTCCGATGTCCAGCACCAGCCCGCGCTCGTGCAGCTCGCGGATGACCGGGTGCACCTTGCCGTCCTCGGTTAAGATGCGCATCGTACCGCCGGTGAAGCAGTGCGTGAGGATGTCGCCGGGCCGCAGGAGCGCCGCCACCTCGTCGATCGACGGTGGGCCGAAGCCGATGTGCACCATCAAGGGCAGGCCGAGCCGGTCGGCCAGCTCGCGGGCCAGCTCAAGCGGCCGGATGCCCACGCCGCGGGTCGTGTTGCGGTCGATCCGAGCCTTGATGCCCAGGATCAGGTCGCGGTTGCGCTCGACGATCTGCGCCGCCAGCTCGAGGTCGCAGTAGTCCAGGTTGGCGAACTCCCAGGTGGGCGCCACCAGCCCGATCGACGAGAGGTTGAGCAGGGCATAGATCCGCACCCGGCTCGGCTCGACGATGTAGCGCCGGAATCCAGGGAAGGTGTAGGAGCCGGCGCTGCCGACGTCCAGCCAGGTGGTCACACCGCTGCGCGCCGCGACCGGGTCGGCTTCGATGCCCCAGTAGGTGACGCCCCAGTAGACATGCGTGTGCAGGTCGATCAGACCGGGTGTCACAATCTGGTCACGGGCATCGATCACCCGCTCGGCCCGCGCGCCCGCCAGCGAGGGCTTCACTGCCGCGATCCGCCCCTCGCGGATGCCGACGTCGTAGCGCCCGATCGCTCCCGCGCCGGGATCGATGACCTCTCCGCCCAGGATCACGGTGTCGAACTGCTGCTCCGCCCCTTCCGGCACAGTGGCCGCTGCCTCTGCCATCAGACCCTCCTCACCTCCAGGTCGATTCCGGTTCCCCCTGCCACTTTACCGTGCTCGCTGTGTTCCGCAAGCCCCTGCTACGCTGAGGGTCGAACAGGTTTCCCACGTCCTAGGCTGGCGCGCTGGTGGCGCCCCGGCGATGACGG
>BEIC01000218.1 GCA_002898875.1 bacterium HR26 | reverse complement strand
ACGCTGTTGACCGCGTCCAGCGAGCGGTGATCGACCGGTGTCACCTCAACTCCACCTCCACGGATGGCCGACCGGAGACGATCGTAGAGCCCAGCCGAGCAACCGGCTAAGGTCGAGCAGCCGCCTGGCACTACGCCGCTCGGCTCGATGCGCTACGGCCGACTTGCCCTCGAGACAGCATTGCCCAGGCTTCCTTAAGGCAGTAGGCTCCTCAATCGCCTGGGCTTGGACGATCCCGGTCTTGGCGGCTCGCATCGCGGTCTTTATCCCTGCATGGTATCCAGTCGTGCACGAGCAGCGCCCGGCCGCGGTCTCCTCCTTAGCTATCGGCCAGGAGAGCCGATTTCTTGAGCATTGGCGTGAGAAAGGCAGCCTCCGGCACGCCCCGTTTGGGATCGTCTCAACTGCCGGTAGAGGGGACGCGCTCGGCGCGGACGATCAGCCGCTGGTCGTAGCGGCCAGTAGCGGGGTTGTAGTTGCCGGCACAGGTGATCAGCGTCACCACCTCGCCCGGCGTGGGGCCGACGATCTGGTCGACGGGCGCGGTGGCTTCCTCCACTATCTCGCTCGAAATGACCCGGTAGAGGGCGATCGAGCCATCGATGAGATGGAGCTGGACGATGTCGCCTGGTTTGAGTCGCCAGAGGTCCCAGAACACTGCTGGCCCGACTCCCGCGAAGTCGACGTGGCCGGCCAGGACGATGTTGCTCCCCCCGCCTGGCAGCCCGGTGAAGTCGTACCAGGCCACATCGGACGGCGTGGCTGGCGCCTGCATGACGCCGTCGAGGTCGATCGACTTGACGACGACCGGCGCGTTCACTCCGATCGCCGGGATGACGATGCGAGCGATGGGAACGCCGGAGCTTGCCGGCGTGGGGGTCTGGACCACCAGCGGCGGGGGGCCGGCGCCGGCCAGGCTGGTGGGGTTGCCCGTCGATTCGGTGCGGATGGTCAGGGAGGTCACCGCAGCGGGCCGGTGCCGGGTCGAGCGAGCGGCGGGTGCCTCTGGGTCTGTCAGGAAGAGACGGTGCCCGGCGTAGCCGAGGGCCGCACCGGCCAGCGCAGCCGCGACGCACCAGGCGAGCAGGGCCAGGAGCGCGGCTATGCGCTGCCCCTGCTGCCGGCTTGCAGCACCGTTGCCGGACGCCGGGGGAGGTGATGCCTCCCCCGGTCCCTCCCGGAAGTCGTTCCCGTGGTGCGGCCACGGCGGCGGACCGCCGCGAGCGGCATATCTGGACATGTCGTCCCGTGCCCTCGGCTCAGTCGCTGGCTCGCCGGCGTGGTGGCACAGGCACCACCAGCGTCAGCAGGGTAAGGGCGACACCGAAGCCACCGATCGCCATCATCCCGAGCCCCAATCCACGACGATCAGCGCCGTCGCCCATGCGCAAGCCGGTGTTGGGGAGCGTGATCGAAGGTGTCGGCGTGCTCCAGGGCGCGACCGTCGGCGTCACGGATGGTGGGCGTACCGCGCCGGCTGGCGGGCTGGCCGGAGGCGAGCCGGTGGGCGTAACCTGCGCCGTCGGGCTGGCCGGGGGCGTCGTGGACGGCGTCGCGGTGACCGTGGGGGTGGCAGTGGGTGTGACGGTCGGGCTCGCCGTTTGGGTTGGGGTGGGCGTCGCCGTCGGTGAGGACGTCACCAGGAGTTCATACGCGCCGATGTCGCAGGCCGCGCCCTGCGGCCGCGGCTGATGCCGCTGGTCATCGTCCGGGCAGTCGTTGTCCGGGCCCTGGTCGATCGCCTGGCTGCTGGGGCCGAGCGGGTGGAAGAAGGTGAGCCCGCCCGCCTCCGACTGGAGCGGCTGGAGGTCGGGGTCGGCGTTGACCAGGTCGCCCTCGCCGTCGAGGAGGCAAGAGTTGTGGTCTTCAAGGTTACCGCCCTCGGACACCGGTGCAATGCCGCCGCAGTTGCCGCCGCCGGGGCTGCTAGCGATCAGAACCCCCAGCAGGCTGACCTGCCCGCTGTCGTTGTAGAGCGCCCCGCCAGCCGACGCGCCGTTCGAGGCCAGCGTAACGAACCGGAGCGTCGTTGCGCTCGCGGGGCCGACCCAGATCCCGCCGCCACGCTGCCCTCCGGCGTTGGTACTGATCGTCACATTGGTCGCCTCGACTGCGCCGAGCGTCCCGATGCCGCCGCCGTAGAGCCCGGCCTGGTTCTCGGTCAGGCTGGCGTACGCAAGCGTGAGGTTCGCGTCCGAGGCGATGGCGATGCCCCCGCCCACACCGGTCTGGGCCCTGTTCCGGCGCACCGCACTGTCGGCTAACGTGCCGGCGGCGCCGTCTGAGAGGTAGATACCACCGCCGTCGAGCCCGGCCACGTTGTCGATGATCACGCCGCGCTCGATCGTGAGTTGTCCCTGGGCCAGGACGCCGCCACCGCGCTGGCCGGCGCTGTTCCCCTGGAGCTGGGCATCGACGATATCGACCGGGCCGGCAGCGAAGAGGCCGCCCCCGTCGAGCTGCGCGCGGTTTCCGCTGAGCAATGCTCCTTGCGCGATCTCGATGGCCTGAGACCCGGAATGGTGCACGCCACCACCATGCTGGCCAGCGGAGTTATCGGAGACGACCGCTCCCTGGAGGCTCAGGCTGCCACTGTTATCGATACCGCCACCGTTGCCGGCCGCGGTGTTCGTGAGAACACGGACACCGCTCAGCGTGGCCGTGCCGGCGTTCGCCAGCCCGCCGCCGCTGGCGGCCAGGTTGCTCTGCACGACCGTCTGGTTGTCGGCCGTCAACGTGGCGCTGGACGCGTTGAAGATCCCGCCACCGGAACCATTGACCGCCTGGTTGCGCTGGATCGAGACGCGGGAGAGCGAGAGCGTGGCCTGGTTGGCGATCCCGCCGCCGTTGCCAGCGCTCGCCGCGTTGTCGGCGATCGTCCCGCCGATCACCCGTGCGTTCCCACCGCTCAGCACCAGCAGCCCACCGCCGTCAGTCTCGGCGCGGTTGCGCTCCAGCGTGGAGTCGGTCAGGATAAGCTTACCGGCAGCGATGCCACCTCCGGCCGTCGCCTGGTTATCGGCGACCGTTACGTTGCGAAGGTCGGGCTGGACGCTTGGATCGGCCCAGACTCCGCCGCCGGAGCCGCCACCCGGCGCCGTGCCGGCGACGTTCCACTGGATCGTCGCGCCGGTGACCGTCAGGCTCCCGCCGGCATGGGCGATGCCACCGCCGTTGCGCCCGGCACTGTTTCCTAGCCCTTCACTAGGCCCTCCGATCAGCGAGGCGTCTGTAATGGTGAGTGTGCCCTGGTTGAAGACGCCGCCGCCGTCCTGGGCTGCGGAGTTGCCCTGCACGGTTACCCGATGAAGCTCGGCAATCGCCCCCGTGGCATTGGCGACACCGCCGCCGTCCGTACCAGCCTGGTTGCCCTGGATCAGCGTCCCCGTGCGATCGGTGAAGAGCTGAAGCGTGCCACTGTTGAAGATTCCCCCACCGCGTCCAGGCGCCTGGCTCTGCTCCACCACAACGTCGGTGAGCGCGAGGGTCCCGTTGTTGAGGATCGCTCCACCGTCGCCGTCCGGAGGCGCTCCCCGGCTCAGCGTGACTCGCACGAGTTCAACCTGCGCCCCTTGGTTGATCTCGAAGATCCGGTCAGGCGTCGTGGCTGCGCTCCAGTGGATGAGAGTGTCGGCCGCGGAGGCACCGTTGATGGCGAGCGTTCCCTGTGACTTGGTTATGTCGAGATCGCCAGTCGCTGCCGCGTCCTCTCCCGCGCCGCTCAGGCCCAGCTCGTACGTTCCGGCCGGGAGCTGGATGACGACATTGTCGGAGAGCGCGTTGGCTTCCTGGATCGCTGCCCGGAGCGTGCAGGCTCCAGTTCCGGTATCGCACACGCTGTCGCCTGGATTTGCATCGACCGCGTCTGTCGAGTCGGTAACGGTGAAGGTGACCGCAACGGCGCTCGTCTGGCTGGAGAGGAATAGGAGCGTGCCGCCCGCGCCCAGCGCCAGCGAGAACAGCAGCAGGCCGGCCCGGAGCAGGCCCAATCGCCCGATCATGCGTCTACCCCATCGACCTCTCTCGCCTCCCTACCGGCGGAGGTTCACCAGCTCCTGCAGGATCTCGTCGCTCGTGGTGATGACTCGCGAGTTCGCCTGGAAGCCACGCTGGGCCATAATCATGTTGGTGAACTCCTGCGCCAGGTCGACGTTCGACATCTCCAGATAGCCACTGGCGACCACGCCGCGCCCACCGCTACCCGGCGTCCCGACGATCGGCTCGCCTGAGTTGACCGTCGGCTGGTAGCTGTTGTTGCCGACCTTCATCAGC
>BEIC01000217.1 GCA_002898875.1 bacterium HR26 | reverse complement strand
TCGTGCGGCAGGCCTTCGGCTCGGACAGCGATGCGGATTCCCGTAAGGTCAACGAGGTCGTCAACCGCGCGCTCACGGCGCTGAGCGAGGCCGGCGCCGAGCTGGTCGACCCGGTGGAGATCCCCGACCTGCTGGACTTCATCGTGACGACCTCGCTCTACTTGGTACAGTCGCGCCACGACATCAACGCCTTCCTCGCCGCCAGGCCGGGAGCTCCGGCGCGCACGATCGAGGAGCTGTACAGCACCAACCGGTTCCACCCGCTCCTCGACCTCTTCGCCGATATCGCCCGCGGGCCGGCCAACCCGGAAGAGGAGCCGGACTACTACAAGCGCCTGGCGGCCCGGGAGCGGTTCCAGCGGACTATCCTGAACGTCATGGGCACGCACCGGCTCGACGCTCTCCTCTACCCGGACGTGCAGGTGCTGCCGCCGCTGCGGAGCGACCTCTACGCCGGGCGCTGGACGACCCTGACCTTCCCCACCAACACGCTGATCGCCTCCCAGGCTGGCCTGCCGGCCATCTCCGTGCCGGCAGGCTTCACCGAGGAGGGGATACCGGTCGGGATCGAGCTGGTGGGGAAGCTCTACGACGAGCCGACCCTGCTGCGGCTGGCGTACGGGTACGAGCAGGTCAGCGCCGCTCGCCGGCCGCCGGCTAGCGCGCCGCCGCTGCCCGGCGAGCCGTGATCGCCGCCCGCTGGTGGCCGAGCTCGTGGAGATCGCAGAGGCTGGATCGGGGCGGGCTAGGCCGGCACGGCCGCAGCCAGGTCATCCAGGTTCGACCAGTCCATCGCCCGCCGGCCCGCCTCGATCTCGTGGATAACCCGTACCGTCGCCGCGTTGAGCGGCGTTGGGATGCCGAGCCGCTCGCCATGGGCGACGACTACCCCGCACTGCATATCGACCTCCGTCTTGCGCCGCTTGACCCGGAGGTCCATCCAGATCCCCATGTGCGGCTTGAGCGAGTCGCGCATCTCCTCGGCCAGCCGGTCGAGGATTGCCTCGGCCCGTGCTTCCCAGCCAGGTTCCTCCGCGAAGGCTGTGGGGTCGAACGCGCCGATCTGCTCCAGCCGGATCCCTCGCGCCCGCGCGACGCGGACGACCTCGGCGCCGGCTGTCCGGGCGGCCAGCCGGGCCCGGGGATCCGCCAGCACCTCGGCCACCGGCGCGTCCACGGTCGAGACCACGAAGGCGACTGCTCCATACACCAGCTTGCCCCAGAGGTAGCCCCAGATGTTGGTGGTCAACTGGGTCGGCATCGCGTGGCTCAGAATCCAGCGCAGCTCGTGCAGCCGCGGCGTGATCGCGCCGTCCAGCTCGCCCAGCACGATCGGCCGCTCGGTCGCCAGCCGGATCAGCCCTGGCTCCAGATAGTCGGCCCCGAAGTGGACGAACGCGCCCACCGTCCGCTCAGGGCCGACGTAGCGAGCGATGATCTCCTCGTTGAGCCCGTTCTGCAGCGACACGATGTACCCATCAGGCGCTAGCAGCGAGGCGTACTGCTCCATGGCCGCTTCGGTGAGGTGCCCCTTGACGCAGAGCAGGACGATCTCGAGCGGGCCACGCAGCTCCTCGGGCAGCGCCGCCCGAACCGGGTAGCGCCGGTCGCCGCGGATACCGGTGATCTGCAGCCCCTCGGCGTTCATGATCCGCACGTGCTCGGGCACGACGTCGACCAGCAGGACGTCGTAGCCGGCCTGGGCCAGGAAGGCGCCGACCGTCCCGCCGATCGCCCCGGCGCCGATGACCGTGATGCGTGCCATCTCTGCACTCCCTTTCCATTGTCCGGTTTCTGGCCATGCACTGGGCTGTCGCACCGGCTGGTGCTGCTCGGCAACTCGCTCCTTGGTGCGCCGTCGCTCGCTCCCCGCGCCTCCCGCGGGATGCCTCGCCGGCCCTGGCGAGGCATACTATCCCACCGGCCGGGGTGACGCAGCCCAACGGTGGCCACGCTCTCGGCTCGAACATCGCGATGATAGCGGCTCGATCGCGGCCGTGTGCCCGGCAGGTAGTGGAGCGGGATGGTATCCTGCTGGCCGCGACCGGGTACAGGCGGGGTCGGAACCCGCCCCTGCGGAGGTGACTGTGGCGAGGCCGACAGTGCGATGGTGGTCTCGGATCACGCTGCTCCTCGTGCTCCTGCTCTTCGGCTCGCTCCTGCCGGTTTATCAAACCAGTGCCCGGGATCAAGATGCGAGGGCGACGGCGACTGGCTGGATCGTCTGGGTCGAGCCCGGGGCGCTGGGCGAACCAGGGCTGCGTCAGGCGCTGGCCGGACTCGAGGCACGCCCCATCGCTCCAGGCGGTGACCAGATCGCGATCGAGTTCGCCGACGCGCGGCAGGCGGCCGACCGCGTTGCCCGGCTGCTCGGGCAGCCGGAGATCCGCTACCTGGAGCCGGAGGTTCGCTACTTCTTCCAGTACGAGCCGAACGACGAGCTGTTCGCCGAGCAGAGCTGGGCGGCCATCACCCGTCTCCCTGAGGCCTGGGATCTGACGACCGGCCGTGACGACCTGGTGGTGGCCGTGATCGACTCCGGGATCTACGCCGATCACCCGGACCTGGCCGGCAAGGTCCTGCCGGGATACGACTATCTGCGCCGTGACCCGGACCCCGACGACGAGGTCGGCCATGGGACGGCCGTGGCCGGGATCATCGCGGCACACGTGGACGACGCTCAGGGAATCGCCGGCGCGGCCGGCTCGGTGATGCTCCTGCCGCTCAAGGTGGGCGATGCCAGCGGTGCCTCCTCAGCCACCATCGCCGAGGCGATCTACGCCGCCATCGAGCAGGGCGCCGACGTGATCAACCTGAGCCTGGGGGCGGACACGCCGAGCGCCACCCTGGAGCAGGCGATCGACTACGCCTACGAGCAGCGGGTCGTCGTGGTCGCTGCCGCCGGGAACAAGCCGGATGCCGTCACCTTCCCGGCCAGCTACGCCAAGACGATCTCGGTCGGCGGCGCGGCGGCCGACGGCACCGCCCTGGCCGACTTCTCCTCGCGGATTACGCGCGTGGACCTGATCGCCCCGGCGGTGAACAACCTTACCACGACCTGGAGCGACGCGGGCCCTGGCTGGGGAACCGTCTCTGGCACCTCGTTCTCAGCCCCGATCGTCTCCGGAACCGTTGCGCTGATGCGCTCGGTCCAGCCTGCGCTCACTGTCGAGCAGACCCGGAGCCTGCTCACGAGGACGGCACAGCCGCTGGAACCGGCCGGGCAGCCCGGCGCTGGCGCCGGGCTGCTCAATGCCGGGGCGGCGGTTCGCCAGGCGCTCCTGCCCAGCCTGGCTCGGGCGTGGCAGATCGCTGACCGGCCGGTCAGCGAAGGCCTTGCCCAGCGTACCTGGCTCTGGGGCCCGTACGCCTTCGCGGTCCGGACCGAGCCGTACAACGAGTCGCCCCAAGGGACCAGGCTGGTCGCCTACTACGATAAGGCGCGCATGGAAGTGACCGAGCCGGAGGCGTCGCAGGATTCCCCTTGGTACGTGACCAACGGTCTGCTCGTGCGCGAGCTGATCACCGGCCAGATCCAGATCGGAGATACAACCTTCCTGCCGGCGGCACCGGCCCAGATCCCGGTTGCCGGCGACCCGAACGATACGCTCGGCCCCACCTATGCCTCGTTTGCCAGCCTGCTCGCGGTGCCGCCACCGGAGGCGGAGACCGTGATCGTCCAGACGATCGATCGAAGCGGCCAGGTCGGCGCCGACGAACGCTTCGCCGGCTACGGCGTGCTCGCCGGCCCGCTGATCCCGGAGACGAACCATCGCGTGGCCAGCGTCTTCTGGGAGTACCTCAACAGCCAGGGCGTGCTCTACCAGGGTGGGGAGTATGTGACCGGTCCGCTCTTCGACCCGGCCTTCTACGCCACCGGCTTCCCGATCACCGAGGCCTACTGGACCAGAGCGACCGTGGCCGGTGAGGTGCGGGACGTGCTGGTGCAGTGCTTCGAGCGGCGCTGTCTCACCTATACGCCGGCTAACCCAGAGGGCTGGCAGGTCGAGATGGGCAACGTGGGCCAGCACTACTATCGCTGGCGCTACGGCGAGCCGCCGTACGAGCCAGCGCCTGACGACCCGATGGCGGTGGCATTACGGCTCGGCTAGCGCCGCAGTGGGGCGGTCGGGCGAGCGCCTCAGCCGCGCTTCCAGGTCCGGAAAGCGTGGAGCAATTCGGCTTTGGCTCGCTCGGGGATCATCTCCTCCGTGATCCGGCCCAGCAGCTCGATTGTCTGCCGCATCTGCTCTAAATACGTCCGGCAGCCAGGGCAGGTTGCCAGGTGTGCCTCGAAGCGCACCCGATC
>BEIC01000216.1 GCA_002898875.1 bacterium HR26 | reverse complement strand
CCGCAGCGCCAGCAGGTGGGGTAGCGGTGGGTGTACTGCTCGGAGCGGTAGAGCAGGCCCTTCTGCTCCAGGTTGCGCGCGATCGGCTCCGCCACCTCGACGACCCGCATCCCGGTCAGCCAGTCGAAGCCGTCGAGGTAGACGCCGTTCTCGTCCAGCGGCGCCACCACCGCCAGGTCGAACTGCTTGCCGAGCTGGTAGTCCTCCCGCCCGGCACCCGGTGCGATATGGACGATGCCGGTTCCCTCCTCCGCGTCCACCTCGTCCCAGGGGATCACCCGGTGCGTCACGCCCTGCATGGCCGACAGCTCGTCGAACGGCCCGCGGTAGGCCAGGCCGACGAGCGCGCTGCCGGGCAGCTCCTCCAGCACCTCGTAGTGGCCGCGCAGCGCTGTCCTGGCCGCATCCTTCGCCAGGTAGTAGACATGGTCACCCTGGCGCACCTTCACGTAGGCGAGCTCGGGGTGGACCGCTACCGCCACGTTGGCCGCCAGCGTCCAGGGTGTCGTCGTCCAGACGAGCAGCGACTCGTTCTCGCGCCCCTCGAGCGGGAAGCGGACGTAGAGGCTCAAGTGCGTGATCTCCTGGTAGCCCTCGCTGACCTCCATCTCCGAGAGGCCGGTGGCGCAGCGGGGGCACCACGGCATCACGTCGTAGCCGTGGTAGATCCACCCATTCTGGTGGCACACCTTGAGGAAATGCCAGATCATGTAGTTGTTCTCGTCGGAGAGGGTGTAGTACGAGTTGTCCCAGTCCATGAAGTAGCCGAGCCGTTTGGACTGCTCGGTCTGGATAGCGGCGTACTTGAACACCCGCTCCTTGCACTTCTCGACGAAGCGGTCGATGCCGTAAGCCTCGATGTCCTGCTTCGACGAGAAGCCCAGCTCCTTCTCGACCTCGACCTCCACCCACAGCCCCTGGCAGTCGAAGCCGTTCTGGTAGCGCTGGCGATAGCCGAGCATGGTGTAGAAGCGCTGGTAGAAGTCTTTGTAGGTGCGGCCCCAGGCGTGGTGCACGCCCATCGGGTTGTTGGCCGTGATCGGGCCGTCGAGGAACGACCAGCGCTTCTCGCTCTTCTCGTTCTTCTTCAGGTACTTCTGGACGATCCCGGCCTCGTACCACCAGCGCAGGAGCTCGCGCTCCATCGCGGGGAAGTCGACATCTCGAGTTGGCACTGGCTTGAACACCGGTCGACCTCCTTCTGTCCCGATAACCCTCCGGGCCGACAACGGCCGTAGAATTCAAATCCCCCGCCCTCGGTCGAGGACGGGGTTACCCGCGGTACCACCTCGCTTGGCCCGGGTTCAACCGGACCCTCTCAGCGGACAGGCGCGCTCGTGCGCATGTCCTCGCCGCGGTAACGGGCGGCTCCCGGCTACGCCTACTACACGGGCCTTGCCCGGGTTCGGGTAGCGGCTCGGGAAGGATCTTCCGCCGTGTGCGCGCACCCGGCTCGCACCAGCCCCGGGCTCGCTGAGCGCGTGGTCACGGCGTACTCGGTTCCGTCATCGCCGCTACGATGCTCGCTTGTGCCCTCTATAACGGTAGCAACCGGCGGCCTGATCGTCAAACGCCGGTGACGCCCGTCCGAGCGCCCGCGCGGCCTACAGTCGCCGCCCCCGCGCCTGCTTAGCCACGACGTTGTAGAGGAAGGCGAGGATGATCGCGCCCACCAGCGCCGGGATGACCGCGATGCCGCCCAGCTCGGGGCCGAGATCGCCCAGCAGCAGGCTCCCCAGCCAGCTTCCCAGCAGCCCGGCGACGATCGCGCCGAGCCACCCATAGGGCAGGCTGCCTGGCACGATCTGGTCGGCCACCCAGCCTATGATCGCCGCGACCACCAGCGTGACCAGCAGGCCCACGAGCTGGAACGTCATCCAGATTCCGAACAGCAGCACCAGCAGGATCAGGACGAGGATGATCAATTCGATCATGTATCGCCTCTTCTTCCCCTTATCAAGAAGCCGGTATCCGTCCCTGCACAGCACGATCTCATTGTACGTTCGGCCGTGGCACTCCGTCCTCGCTGTGGCATAGTTGAGACGGGAAGGGACACAGAGCTTGCCGGGTGCCTCGCTGGCTGCCCAGGCAAGCCGGAGGGAAGGGACACGGGATGGGAGCACCGCTGGGGGCGCAGTCTCGCTGTACCTGCCGGTATCTCCTCATTGTGCTCAGTGCTGCCCTGATCTTGACCCCACTTATATTCGCCAGTTCCCCACGCGCACTCGCGTCCGAGAGCACCGGCCCGGCTGAGCAGGCACTGGCCCTGATCAACTCCTACCGTGCCTGGCTGGGGCTACCGCCGATGACGCGCCACCCGGCCCTGGAGGCGGCGGCCATGGCGCACGCGCGCTACTACCAGCTCAACTACGGCGATCCCAGCCTCGCCGGGATGGGGCTGCACCAGGAGCAGGAAGGCAAGCCAGGCTTCACCGGGACCAGCATGGCTGACCGCGCTCGCGCGCACGGCTACGCGGGATCGGTCAACGAGAACATCGGCCTCTCCGGTTCGCTGACCACTTCAGTCCGCTGGTTCATGGGCACAGTGAACCACCGCCTGCCGCTGATCGATCCGCGCTATACCGACATCGGGTTCGGCTGGGTGAGCGAGGGCGACATCCGCATCGAGGTCATCATGGTCGGCGCGCCGAACTGGAGCGAGGCCGCCAGCCCCGAGTGGGTCGCCTGGCCGGCGGACGGCACGACCGGCGTCGACACGCACTTCTGGGGCGAAGCGCCCAACCCCTTCGCAGGGACTTCGTTCCCCGTCGGCTACCCGATCACGCTGAAGTACTTCGGCCCGGGAGACGTCGTATTCACCGGCGCGTCGCTGCTCGCCGACGGGCAGCCGGTCGAGATCGTGTTCGCCACCGGCAGCGGCTGGCTGAGTCGCCGCACCGCTCTCGTGGCGGCGACCAGCCCGCTCGAGCCGGGTGTCACCTACACCTACACCATCACCGGCACGGCGAACGGCCAGCCGTTCAGCTACCAGGCGAGCTTCCGCACGGCCGCGTCGCCGGACGAGCCGCTCGCGCGTGCTGGATCGAGCGCGGCGCTCCAGCTTCCCGAAGGCCTGGCGGACGCGCCGCCGGCCGTCCAGCGTGTCTGGTGGTCGACCGACGCCGCCGTCTGGCTGGAAACCGAAGGCCGCTCCTGGCTCTGGGGACCCGATATCTGGGCGACGCTTGAGGAGCCCTACGCCGAGTCACCCGGCAGCCAACGGACGGTCTACTACCTGGACAAGGCACGGTTGGAGATCACCGACCAGGGCGGCGACCCCGCTTCACCGTGGTTCGTCACCAGCGGCCTGCTGGTGCGCGACATGATCCTCGGAGCAGCCCAGGTCGGCGACAACGCCTTCCAGCCGATCGGCCCGGCTCAGGTGCCGCTGGCCGGCGACCCGGCCACGCTTAACCCCGACGCGCCGACCTACGCCAGCCTGCACCACTTGGCAGCGATCGCCCCCGGCCGAGCCCAGCCCGACCGCACCGGCCAGCCGGTGGTCGAGGTGCTGGCCAAGGATGGCACCGTCACTACCGATCCGAGCCTGGGCACGATCGCCTACGGCTGGTACGACTCGGTGACCGGGAACAACGTCGCGGCCGTCTTCTGGGAGTGGGCGCAGGAGCAGCCATGGGACTGGCTCTACGTGCTCGGACACCCGATCAGCGAGCCCTACTGGATCCGGGCGCGCGTCGCCGGGGCGGAGCAGTGGGTGCTGGTGCAGGCGTTCGAGCGCCGGCTGCTGACCTATACCCCGTCGAACCCGGCCGGCTGGCAGGTGGAGCTGGGCAACGTCGGGCGTCACTACTACGAGTGGCGGTACGGCCAGCCGCCACCTGAAGCGTAGAATTTCCTGGAGAACGAGGGCGCCTTGGAGGGAGCGACGGAAGGCATGACGAGCCGGGCAGAGACGGGCGCGATCGAGGCTGCGCGGGCGAAGCTCGCGGAGCTGTTCGCTTCGACCAGCGACCTGAACACGCTCTACGACGGGGTCTGCCGGGTGCTCAACGAGACGCTGCCGACGCACAACTGGGTCGGCATCTACCTGGTTGAAGGGCCGGATCTGGTCCTGGCCGCCTGGCGCGGCCCGGCGGCGACGGAACACGTTCGTATCCCGATCGGCACCGGCATCTGTGGCGCAGCCGCCGCGCACGGTGAGACGATCATCGTGCCGGACGTCAACGCCGAACCCCGTTACCTGCAGTGTTTCCTCGAGACCCGCTCCGAGATCGTGGTGCCGATCAAGCACGGCGACGAGGTGCTGGGCGAGATCGATGTGGATGGCAACCAGGTCGACGCCTTCGGCCCGGCC
>BEIC01000215.1 GCA_002898875.1 bacterium HR26 | reverse complement strand
CAGCAGCTCCTCACGAGCGGCGCGACGGCGGCGGCTCCCACTGAGCAGGTCACGACACCGCCGGCACCCGCGCCGGCGCCCCCACCCGCCCCACCTGAGCCCGCCGAAGCTGGAGAGCCCCGGGCCGAAGAGCCCGAGCCGTGGCAGGAAGTTATCACCTGGGAAGAACCTCCGACCTGGGAAGCTCCTGAGGCCGAGCCCTCGGCCACGGCAAAGCCGGCTGGCTGGTCACTCGTCCGGGTCGGGGCAGTGGCGCTCGCGCTCGGCGCGGTCGCGCTGCTCGTACTCGCGCTCATCCAGGGCTGGGTCGGCCCCCTTGCTCAGCTCACCGTCGGGCTCGTCGCCAGCGCGCTGCTGCTGGCCGGCAGCGTCTGGCTCCTTCGGCGGCAGGAGCGGCTGCTCGGGCACCTCGTCCTGGCCGCCGGGTTGCTCACCGGCGGCTTGTGGCTGCTCGCCGGCGTGCGGCTCTACGAGCTGATCCCGGCTGCAGCCGGGCTGGCGGCAACCCTGATCCTGGCAATGGCTGCTGGGGTGATCGCTGTCCGGGCCGGCTCGGAGCCGGCGGCCGGCCTGGCGCTTGCCTTGGCGCTGGGGACGCCGGCGCTGCTCGGGTTGGCGCTCACGCCGGCCACGGTCGCGTTCCTGGCAGCCACCCTGATCACGGCAACCGTGGTCACGTTGCGGCAGGGCTGGGCCTGGCTGCCACTGCTGGTGTTCGTCCTGCTCACCCCCCAGCTCGGCCGTTGGGCAACTCAGGGCGTCTCGCTGTGGCTCGGCCTGCTCGCGCTGGCCGGCTTCTGGGCCTTGACCGCGCTGGCGGCCGTGGCCGAAGAGCTCCGAGTCCCCCCGCGTCGCCCGGCCCTCTGGCCAGCGCTGCTCCTGCTGGCGAGCACAGCCTTCCTCATCTGGGCCGGTCTGTCGCTCCTCGAGGGCGAGGCAGCACGCTACCAAGGGCTGTTCCTCCTGGCGATCGCGCTGGCGACCGGCCTGCTCGGCGGCTACGCTCTCCACGCCCGGGGCGATCGTCACCCGCTCGGCCTGGCCAGCATGGCGGCGGGGCTGGCAGCGCTGGCGCTGATATTCCCGGTCAGGCTCGATGGGCCGCTGGTCGCGATCGGCTGGGCGACATTGGCGCTCACGCTCGCCTGGGTCTACGACGAGCGGCGGCACGGCTACGCCGGGGTCGCCGCGCTAGCCCTCGGCGCGCTCGCCCTCGGCCACCTGGCGGCCGTCGAGTATCCCCCAGAACAGCTCATGGCCGGCCTGGAGCGCGATACTCCCTTCGCCGGCCCTGAGAGCAGCGCCTTCGCTGCCCTGCTCGGCGCGCTCGTGGTGGCTGGATACTTCGTGCGGTCGCTGCCGGTGCGCTCGTGCCTGGCGACGGCTGGCCTGCTGCTCGCGATCTACGTCCTGCCCTTCGAGACCTCGGGGCTGGCGCTGACCGCCGGCTGGGCGCTGGTGTTCGTGCTGGCGGTCGCCCTCGAGCGGCGGACCAGGCTCGGCGCCGCCGGGTGGCAGGGACGGCTGGGGTTCCCGCCCTTCGTCAGCCCCCTCTACCTGCCGATACTGGCCTCCGGGGGCCTCGCGCTGCTCCACGCGCTCAGCTCACCGCTCTCTCCCGAGCGGCTGGGCCTCTTCCTATTCCCGAGCGACCCA
The DNA here is from genome assembly GCA_002898875.1 of bacterium HR26. GTDB lineage: Bacteria > Chloroflexota > Chloroflexia > Thermomicrobiales > Thermomicrobiaceae > Thermalbibacter. The sequence goes on along the minus strand of BEIC01000215.1, from coordinate 2,677 downwards.
CCGACCGGCGAGCCCGCGCTGGCCGCCGGGATCCTCATCGCCGCGGCGCTGGCCGCGGGGCGGCTCTCCGGCAGCGTGCGTGTTCGCCAGCTCGCGATTACCGCGGCGATCCTGATCACGGCCTACCTGCTGCCATCCGAGCTGCCCGATGCGCCGCTGGTCCTCTCCTGGGTCGCGCTGGCCGTCGCGCTCTTCTGCGTGCTGCGGCGCTGCGCCTGAGCCGCGCGGCACTCAGCGCGCGAGCTCCTGGCGCCTGATCATCGCGTCGGGCCGCTCGAATACCTCTGGCCGCAAGCGCGTACCGAGCCCGGGGCCGTGCAAAGGCGCGATGAAGCCGCCCTCGAGCGGCGGGAGGTCAGTCACCAGCTCCCGATACCAGCCCCAGTAATGGGCGCGCACGATCTCCTGGATCAGCGCGTTCGGCGCGTTGACCGAGAGGTGGACCGAGGCGGTCAGCAGGACCGGCCCGGTGCAGTCGTGCGGAGCAATCGGCAGGTGGTAGGCCTCGGCCATCGCGGCGATCTTCTTCGCCTCCCCCAGGCCACCAACCCAGCCGATATCCAGCATCACTACGCCGACGCAGTGCCCCTCCAGCAGCTCGCGGAAGGCGAAGCGGCTCCCCAGCGTCTCGCTGGCGCAGACCGGCACGCGGGTGCTGCGGGCGAAGTGGGCAAGGTCGGCCAGGCTCTCCATCTTGATCGGGTCCTCGAACCAGAACGGCTCGAAGGGCTCCAGCGCTCGCGCGATGCGGATGGCGACCGGCAAGCTCCAGAGCGAGTGCAGCTCGACCATGATATCCATCCGGTTGCCGACCGCGGCCCGGATCTTCCGGAAGGGCTCGAGCGCCCGCTCCAGCCCTTCCGGGGAGATGAAGAGCCCACCGCTCTCCTCAGCGTAGGGGTCGAAGGGCCAGATCTTCATCCCGGTGATGCCCTGCTCGAGCAGGCTCTGGGCCAGCTCGTCGGCCCGGTGGAGAAAGGCGTCGAGGTCCTCGTACGGGCCTTCGGGCTCCCCGTCCGGCAGTCCCCAGCCGGCGGTCAGCCGCTCGCTCGGCCGGGCACGCACGTAGCGATAGCCGGCGCAGGTATTGTAGACCCGGATCCGCTCGCGGCTGAGCCCGCCGAGGAGCTGGTAGAGCGGCCGGCCGACTGCCTGGCCGAAGAGGTCCCAGAGTGCCAGCTCGACCGCCGAGTTCCCGCGCGTCTCGACTCCGCTGCTGCGAAAGCCGAGGTAACCGACCATGGCCCGGGCGTGGCGATCGATCTGGAGCGGATCCTTGCCCAGCAGGTACGGCGCGATGGTCTCGTGGATGTACGCCTCGACCGCCTGAGCGCCGTAGAACGCCTCCCCGAGCCCGGCGAGCCCTTCGTCGGTATGGACCCGTACCCAGAGGAGGTTGGGGAACTCGCCGAGCCGAATCGTTTCGATCGCCGTGACCTTCACCTCGCACCTCGCTCCAGCCGACCAGTGCCTGCTCAGGGCGCATTCTTTAGAGCCGGACTCATCGTATGACTCGATGAATCCGGCTCAGCATAGTGGTCGACGCCGCGCGCGTCAAGTGGGGAAGCCGCCGGCAACTGGGGCATTTTCGGCGAGAGAATGAGCAGATGTGCGATACTTGAGGTGGTGGAGAGAGGGAACACCGAGCCCGCGGCGAGCCTGGCTGGCGCGCGCTCGCCCTGAACGGATTGGACCTCAGTCAGGTCTGGCCTGGGAGAATATCGCAGAAAGCGGGGGCAGCCTTGAACGCTTCCCGATCCGCGACCTACCGTCCAGTGAATCAGGCACGCCTGCACGAAGGCGTCGTGCAGCAGATCGCCCAGCAGATCGTCAGCGGCGCCCTGCAGCCGGGAACGGCGCTGCCGACCGAACCGGAGCTGGCACGGCAGTTCGGCGTCAGCCGGACCGTCATCCGCGAGGCCGTGCGGGTGCTAGCCTCGAAGGGCCTGATCACCGTCCGGCATGGGAGCGGCATGTGGGTCCAACCGCCCGACGCTTGGGATCACCTCGACCCGCTCATCCTCTTCGAGCGCGTCCGCTCGGGGCAGGATGTGGACTGGCTGGACGAGGTGCTCGAACTTCGCAAGGTGCTGGAACTGGCCGCCGCCGAGCTAGCCGCGAAGCGGCGCACGCCGGCCGATCTGGAGGCGATGGAGGCGGAGCTGCGGGCTATGCGCGAGGGCGTCCATGACCCCTCGGCCTTCGTCCAGCACGATGTGGCGTTCCACGAGGCGATCATGGCCGCGGCGCGCAACCGGCTGCTGCGCGAGGCGCGCCGCCCGCTGTCGCAGGTCCTCTTCAGCGGCTGGCGGCTGACCGGCCGGACACCCGAGCGCGTGCGGCGCTCGCTCGAAGGGCACGAGGCGATCTACGCCGCGATCGCCCAGGGCGATCCTGAGCAGGCGCGCGAGGCGATGCGCCAGCACCTGGAGCAGTTCGAGAAGAATATCCGCGAAGACCTCCTCCCCCAGTACCTCGCCACCCGCGAGCGGGCGAGCGGCTAGCAGTGCGACCGCGACGAGCGGCGACTACTCCTACTCGGCCCACTCGCGGGCGCGCTCGACGGCGCGGCGCCACCGCGCGTAGCGGCGCTCGCGCTCGTCCTCGCTCATCGCCGGCTCGTAGCGCGCTGCCAGCCGCCAGCTCGCCGCCACGTCGCCAGTCGTCCACCAACCCA
>BEIC01000214.1 GCA_002898875.1 bacterium HR26 | reverse complement strand
GGTGTGGAAAGCTCACAGATGGTTACGGATCCGCTGGTAGAGCGCCGTCGTCTCCGGCATCGGGCCAACCCCGAGCTCCCGGCGGAGGGCGGCAACGCATCGCCGGTACTGGGCCAGCGCGTCGTCCCGCCGGCCCAGCGCCTCATAGAGGCGCATCAGAGCACGGTGCGCGTCCTCCCGGCACAGGTCGAGCTCGACGCACGCGGTATAGGCATCGACCGCGCCCAGCAGGTTGCCGGTCGATTCCCGCAGGGCACCGAGCTGGAGATTAGCTTCCACAGCCAGGTACGCGTACCGTTCCCGAGCGCGGTCGAGCCAGTCATCTTCAGGCGCGATGCCGGCGAAGAGAGGACCGCGGTAGAGCGCGCTCGCCTGAGCGAAGGACTGCTCAGCACTGGCGAGGTCGCCAGCTCGCTGAAGCGTGCGCGCCTGCTCCAAGGCTCGCTCGAAGGCGGATACGTCCCAGTACTCGATCCGATCGAAGGCTAGACGATACATCCGGCCGTCGGTCAGCACGTAGCGCGACGAACCGGACAGGCTCTCCGGCTCGAGCGCGGAGCGCAGGGTGCGCAGGTGCTGGTGGAACTGCTGGATCGCCGACTTTACGGCGGTGTCTGGCCAGCAAGCGGCGATCAGCTCGTCCCGCGTGGCGCCGCCCGGCCCGGCCAGCAGCAGGTAGGCCAGGAGATCGAGCGCCCGGCGGCGGGCCCAGGCACGCTCCGGCACCGGGCGCCCTCGCCGCCAGACGCGAAGGCCACCGAGCGCCTCAATGCGTAGCGGCGGCGGCTCAGCCGCGCGCAGCCGCTCCAGCGCCGTCGTGGCCGCGCGCGCGACGTCTGGGTTTAGGGAACGGGCTGCCTGGGTCAGAACTTGGATCGGCATATTCCCCGGCAAACGAAGCAGCAAGTCCACCAACCGGGCCGCCTGCTCAGCATGACCGGCGAGACCGCGCTCAATGTGAGGCAATACCAGATCGTCCAGGTCAACCATCCGCTCCGCCAGGACCGAAGAGGTCAGTCCTGCCGCCCAGGCCGCGACGGCGAAGTCTGGCGCCTCGCGTACGAGCTGCGTGAGCAGCGCTGTGTACCCCAGTTCAGCCGCAATTCTGACGAGCTCGTCGAACTCGGGTGGGAGGTGGCCGGCCAGCCGCCATCCAGCATATGCCGCATACCAGCCGGCGCGTACCCAGTGGTAACGAGCGCCGTATTCACGGAATGCTATCGCGATGCTCCAGAGCTCGCGGGCAGCGGTCTCGATCTCGCCGGCTGCGAGGGCGATGAGCATGGCTTCCTCTTGATAACAAAGCCGCTCGATCGGACCTGCGGCCTGCTCGCGCAGCTCGAAGGCACGCCGGTTGTACTCGCGCGCTTGGCCGAGGTCTCCGGCACGGCGGCACAGTGTGGCCAGGCAGTTCAGCGTATGGGCGGTGCCGAACGGGTTATCCATCGCTTCCTTGAGTTCCAGCGAGCGCTGGTACAGCTCGCGCGCCACCTCGGTCTCGCCCCAATCACGGTAGAGGTCCCCCAGGTTGGAGAGGGCGTAGGAAAGGACAGACGGCGCCTCGTGCTGCTCGGCGAGTGACCTCGCCTCCACCAGCGACTGTTCGGCCTGGGCGCTCTCTCCGGCCAGGTAGCACAGAGCACCGAGGCTATTCAGGGTGAGAGCCATGCTCGCCCACAGCCCGAGCGCCCGCTTCAATGCCAGCGCCTGGGTAAAGGCTGCGCGAGCTTCGGAGAAGCGGCCGAGCGTCCTCAGCGTCTCTCCCAGGTTATGAAGCGCGATCGCCTCGGCTCTCGTATCACCAGCGCGTCGGCACTGTTCGATGACCTGCCTCATGCGCTCGAGCGCTTCTTCCAGCCGGCCGCTGTGGAGCAGGAGCGTGGCGCGCTGGTTCTCGACACGAAGGCGCAGGCGAGTGTCGTCGTCTTCAGAAAGGAGCGTGAGCGCTCGGGTCAGAGTGTCGAACGCCTCGAGGTAAGCCCCACGATGCTCCTGCAGGCCCGCCAGTCGCCGCAGCGCTTCGACAGCAGCACCTCGCTCGCCCGCGCCGAGCAGGAGCGGCACGACACGCTCGAATTCGGCGGTAGCGAGGGAGAAGTGCCCCAGCTCAGCCTCAAGCTGAGCGTGGAGCGCGAGGAGGCGGGCATCGCGCTCGACGACACCAGCGGGGATGTGTGAGAACCACTCGGCGAGCGTTCGGTGGAGTCCCTGCTCGAGCAGCCGCTCGCCTTCTCGCCGGACGAGCTGGATAAGACGTTCCTGATCACCGGCGGCGGCGAAGGCGCGTGCCGCGTCAATCGGTCGGTTGGACTGCTCGAAACAGTGACCGGCCTGCACGACCAGCCGTTGGCGCTCCTCTGCCGGCAACCGCGCGGCCAGACTCTCTCGTATCAGCGCATGGATACGGTAGATGCATCCTCCCTCACCTCTATTGAGGGCGATGAACGAGTAGCGGCGAGCGAGCCCTTCGAGCACCTCGAGGCTCGCCGGATTCCCTGTTAGCGCGAGGCACGTCGCCGCGTCGACCTCCTCGAGCACGCTCACGCGACAGAGCACCTCGATCTCGGCAGGATCGAGCCCGCAGAGGAGCTCCTCGGTAAGGAACGCGTCGAATTGCTCCGGCCACCGGACAGGTGAGAGTCGGGAGCTTGCCGCTTGATCCGGTTGAGCGCGCAGCGTATCGCGCACGAGCTGAACCGCCACGGGCCAGCCGCCAGTGAGCGCCTGAATCTGCCGGATTGTTTCGTCCGGCAGCCTGTCCTGTGCGAAGATCGTTCTCGTCTCCTTGAGGTCGAAGCAGAGGTCCTCCGGGCCGAACAGGATGACGAGCCCCTGGGCACGGAGACGAGCCACCGGCAAGCTCAGGCGCCTCCTGGATGCGATAGCAACCCGGAGGTTGAGCGGCCGGTCGCGCAGCAGCGCAGCCACGGTATCCTCGATCACCGCGTCATCCATCACCGTGTGATAGTCATCGAGCACGAGCAGCGTGGAGACGCTGGACGCCTCGACTTCAGCCAGCGTCAGCCGCGCGAGCACCTGCGCCAGGCGCTCTTCGGGCACCTGGCGTATCTCCCAAAGAGCGCGGTCAGCACCGGCCGCCTTGAGGAGGTGGAGCGCAAAGACGTACGGATCGCGATCGCGGGCATCGAGGGTATACCAGATCGTCCGCCGGGCCAGGCGGCTGAGCTGGTAGAGCAGGCTCGTCTTCCCATATCCCGCATCGGCGACGAGCAGGACAACCGGGAAGGCTGACGCGGTCTCCAGCAGGCGCGGCCGCGGAATAAGCGAGCGATATGGCTTGGGAGCCTGGAGTTTGGCCGGAACGAATTCCAGCTCCAGGCGCGCAGACCGGAGAACCATCTTCGTTCGCGAAAACCCACATGCCTGATATGGGCACAATATCATGAGAGGAACAGCAAAGCAACTGCCGATGAGCCTCGACTAAGCACTGCCGGCTGGGCGTATCGGTGCCCGGTTTCCCGCAACCGCCGGCCACCGGGCCCAGAGCCGTTGCTGAGGTTTGTCCCAGTGCACAGGGGTATATCCCTACGCGCACACCGAAAGGACGGCTGGGCTGCTCGCACCCCAACTCTCCCCTAAAGCTTCGGGAGAGAAGTGCCCGGCGGCGCGAGGCGAGGTGCGTCCTCAGAGAGCCGATGAACTGAGCCCAGGTGAACTCCCAGACGGGCCGGGCACATCGCCGGCCATAGCCCAGGCCATGTCGTCAGATCAGCCGGCCAGGCTGCCGGCGGGCTGCCTCCCGGTAGGCCGCGATATCCGGTCCGGCCAGCCGGCCGATCTCCTCGACCAATCGCTCCACCTGCTCCACGGCCTGCTGAACGTAGCGGTCAGGCCGGAGCATTTCCACTCCGTGGGCTGGATCCAGGGGGTCGCGCCAGAGTGCCGGGGGCATCTTCGCGTCGACAGGCGGGCGGATCAGCGAGGCGAACGCACTGCTGGCTTCCTTGCGGTCCAGCCACCAGAGCCATCCCTCGTGCGGGCGCGACTCACGGTCGAGGAGCTCCAGCACTGCGCTGCGCGCCTGCACCGCGACGAAGCGATCCCGCAGGTTGCGCCGGGTCACCCGGCTCGCCGGCAGCGGGTTCGGCAGGAGCGAGTTGAAACCGTACAGCGCCGCCGTGACCGCCTTAAGTGCCTGATCGATCGCCGCGCACAGCGCCGATTCCAGCCCTGCGTGATCCCCTGACTCGAGCGCGATCGACGCCTGCTCAGCCTGCCGCCGTGCGCCATCGAGGCGAAGCAGGATCTGTTGCTGGTTGGGTAACCTGGCCAGCCCTGGTTCGCCCATCGAAGCCCCTCCCTCATCGGCGAACGCAAGCGTTTCAGTATGGAGCGTCGCCACCCGCCGCGCAAGGCCGGC
>BEIC01000213.1 GCA_002898875.1 bacterium HR26 | reverse complement strand
GCCCTGGCGGTCGGCGTCGAGGCCAAGGCGATGGTCGGGAAGACGCCGGAGACGATCGTCGCCGTCCGGCCGCTCAAGGACGGTGTCATCGCCGACTTCGACACCGTCGAGATGATGCTCCACTACTTCATCCGCAAGGTGCATGCCCAGCAACTGATCACGCCGCACCCGCGCGTCGTAATCGGGATCCCGAGCGGCGTGACCGAGGTCGAGAAGCGCGCGGCCAAGGATGCCGCGCTGAGCGCCGGTGCGCGCGAGGCGTACACCATCGAGGAGCCGATGGCCGCCGCGATCGGTGCTGGGCTCCCGATCAACGAGGCCGTGGGCAGCATGATCGTCGACATCGGTGGGGGGACGACCGAAGTCGCGGTCATCTCGCTGGGCGGGATCGTCGTCAACCACAGCATCCGGGTTGCTGGGGACGAGATCGACGAGGCGATCATCCAGTGGGCGCGCCGTGACCATAACCTGGTGATCGGCGAGCGCTCGGCCGAGAACGCGAAGATCGCGGCCGGCTCAGCCTACCCGTTGGAAGAGGAGCGGCGCGTGGTGCTGCGCGGGCGAGACCTGCTGACCGGCCTGCCGAAGGCCGTCGAGGTCAGTAGCGTCGAGATCCGCGACGCCATCGCCGGGCCGGTGAATCAGATCGTCGAGCTGGTCAAGACGTGCGTGGAGGAGACACCTCCGGAGCTGGTCGCCGACATCATGGAGCGGGGGATCGTGCTGGCGGGCGGCGGCGCGCTGCTGATGGGGCTGGACAAGCGCCTGATGGCGGAACTCCGCATGCCGGTCTACCTCGCCGACGATCCGCTGACCTGCGTGGCCCGCGGCACCGGTCGCGTCGCGGAGGCGCTCCACCTCTACCAGCGAGCGCTGGCGGGAAGCCAGCAGCGGCGGACGCCGGCTCGCACCTAGAGGTCACAGCGCATGGGAAGAGCCTGCGGTGAGCGATGACACTCACAGTCCGGCAGGTCGCGATGCTCGTGGCCCTGTTCGTGGCTACGAGCACCACGCTGATCCTGCTCGATCACCAGCAGCGGCTGGACACCGTAAAGGCTCCGGCGAACCGTTTGGCCGGGGCAGCCGAGTCGGCTCTCTCCCAGGCGCTCGATAGAGTCCCCTGGCCGGGCCGGGGCAGCCAGAGCGAGCTGGAGGCACAGCTCGAGGCCCTGCGTGCCGAGCGCGACCGCCTGCTGGCCGAGAACGCTCGCCTCAAGGAGCTTGAACAAGAGGTTATCCAGCTCCGCGAGCAGCTCGGCTTCAAGCAGCAGAACCCGAATCTCACGCTGGTGCCGGCCAACGTGATCGCCTACGACCCCGACGCGCTGCAGCAGGCGATCGTGATCGATCGCGGGGCGAACGCCGGGGTCGAGGTCGGCATGCCGGTCGTCAGCCCGGACTTCCTGGTTGGCCTGGTCACCGAGGTCGAGACCGACCGCGCCCGGGTCACGCTGCTCATCGACTCGAGCATGCAGGTCGGCGCGCTCCTGCAAGAGAGCCGGGCCGAGGGCATCGTGTACGGCCAGTGGCAACGTGGCGGACTGCTGGAACTCCGGCATCTGGATCCGAATACGCCGGTGCGCGAGGGCGAGCTGGTCGTCACCTCGGGCCGCACGGCGCGTGTCCCACCTGGCCTGGTCATCGGGGCAGTCTACAGCGGGGAGCGCGAAGTAGAGGCGAGCGAGCTCCGACTCGCGGTACGGCCGCTGGTAGACTATAAGGCGCTGCGCTCGGTCAGCGTGATTCTCACCGGCGAAGACCGGTAGCGTATGGATCCTCGTCTCAGCCTGGCAGTCGGAGTGAGCCGCCTGAGCGCCGCGGCGATCCGCCGGCTTGGGCGGGGAGGTGGCACCGCCCTGCCGGGGCTCCTGGCCACCCTGATCGACCCTGGGGCGCTGAGCAAGCTGAGTCGCCAGCTCCCGGGTGGCTGCGTCGTCGTCGCCGGCACCAACGGCAAGACTACGACGGCCCGCATGCTGGCGACCATTTTGGAGCAGGCGGGGCACCGAGTGGTCCATAACCGGTCTGGCTCGAACCTGGTCCGCGGCATCACGGCCGCGTTCGCCGAGCAGTCGTCGCTGCTCGGCCGGGTGCGGGGCGAGATCGCGGTGATCGAAGCGGACGAGGCGGCCTTCCCGGCCGTTGTGCGGCAGACGAGCCCACGGATCGTCTTGCTGCTCAACCTGTTCCGCGATCAGCTCGACCGGTACGGGGAGCTGGACACCGTGGCGCGGTCCTGGGGCGAGGCCCTGCGCGCGCTCCCAGCCGAGAGTCGCGTCGTCGTCAACGTCGACGACCCCACGCTGGCGGCGCTCACCGGCGAGCTGGCCGGCCGGCGCCTGGCGTTCGGCCTGGCTGAGCAGCGCGTGGCGCTCGACCGGCTGCCGCACGCGGCCGACGCGTCGGTCTGCCGCCGCTGCGGCACGGCGTTCACGTACCGCGCTGCATTCCTCTCCCACCTGGGCGACTACCGGTGCCCTGGCTGCGGCTTCGAGCGTCCACCGCTCGACGTCGCAGCCGGCTCGATCGCGCTCGAGGGGCTGGAGCGCCTCTCGTTCGAGGTGACGGTAGCCGGGCGCGAGCCCTGGCCGGTCGAGGTTCCCCTTTCCGGGCTCTACAACGTGTACAACGCCCTCGCGGCCGCCGCCGCGGCCCTGGCGCTCGGGATCGTGCCCGAGGTGATCCAGGCTGGCCTCGCAGGCATGCGGGCCGCCTTCGGCCGGCTGGAGCGCGTGAGCTACCGGGGCCGCTCGCTCGTCATCGTGCTGATCAAGAACCCGACTGGACTGAACGAGGTCGTGCGGATGCTGGCGAGCGCGCGTGTCGAGGCGCCGCTGCTCATTCTGATCAACGATCTCGACGCCGACGGGCGCGATGTCTCCTGGCTCTGGGATGCGGATCTCGAGCCGCTGGCCGGGGCCCGCTTCCCGGTCTTCACCGGCGGCATCCGTGGGGCGGACATGGCACTCAGGCTGAAGTACGCCAGCGTCCCGGAGGAGCGGCTGCGCGTGCTCGGCGATCTGCCCGGCGCGCTCGATGCCTTCGTAAGCGAGCTGGCTCCCGGCCAGACCGGTTACATCCTGCCGACCTACACCGCCCTGCTCGCGCTGCGCCGGGCACTGGCCGAGCGAGGCGTGGCGCCGGCGTTCTGGCGGCAGTGAGGAGGCGCGCCATGGAGCTCATCATCTGCTGGCTCTACGGCCGGACGATGAACATCTACGGCGACCGCGGCAACGTGCTCGCGCTGGCACAGCGCTGCCGCTGGCGCGGGATCGAGGCCCGGGTGATCGAGCTCGGCGTGGGCGAGCCGCTGGAGCCCGGCCGGTGCGACATCTTCTTCTGGGGCGGTGGGCAGGATCGCGAGCAGGTGGCCGCAGCGCGCGATCTGCAGGGGCCGAAGGGCGAGACCTTGCGGCGTGAGATCGAGGAGGGAGCGCCGCTGCTGGCGATCTGCGGCGGCTACCAGCTTCTCGGCCACTACTACCGGCCGCACCGGGGTGAGACACTGCCCGGCCTCGGCGTCTTCGACGCCTGGACCGAGGCTGGGTCGCGCCGGATGATCGGCAACGTCGTGGTCGAGAGCGAGGAGTTCGGCGAGCTGGTGGGCTTCGAGAACCACAGCGGCCGCACCTTCCTGGGGCCGCAGGGCCGGCCGCTGGGCCGCGTGCGGATCGGCTGGGGGAACAACGGCGAGGATAAGACCGAGGGGTGCCGCTACCGGAACGCGATCGGTTGCTACCTCCATGGCCCGGTCCTCCCGAAGAACCCGCAGCTCGCCGACTTCCTGATCGAAGCCGCCCTCCGGCGGCGTTACGGCGAGGTCGTGCTCCCCCCGCTGGACGATACCCTCGAGCGGTTGGCCCATAGCTCAGCCGTACGCCGCGCGCAGGCGTCCCGATAGCCGCCGTCGTCACACCTGCTCGGCTGCCTTGCGCGCGGCGATCAGGAGCGGGTCCCAGACCGGCGAGAAGGGCGGCGCGTAGGCCAAATCCAGGTACATGAACTCGTCGACCCGCATCCCGGCGTGCAGCGCGGCGGCCACGACGTCAATCCGCTTGCCGGCGCCCGGGCCGCCGACGATCTGCGCGCCGAGCAGCCGGCCGCTGCCCTTTTCAGCGAGCAACTTGACCACGATCCGGGCTGAGTCGGGGTAGTAGCGCGCTCGCGTGCGATCCTCGATCCGGGCGACCCCGTACTCGAAGCCGAGCGCCTGTGCCTCGCGCTCGCTCAGCCCCGTGCGGGCAATCTCGGTCTGGCAGAACTTGGTGATGGCGGTGCCGACGACGCCGGGGAAGCGGGCATAGCCACCGCCGATGTTGATCCCGCAGATCCGGCCCTGCTTGTTCGCGGTGGTACCGAGCGGGATGTAGGCCGGCCGGCGGCTCACTAGATGGAAGGTCTCGGCACAATCGCCGGCTGCCCACACGCCGGGGATGCCGGT
>BEIC01000212.1 GCA_002898875.1 bacterium HR26 | reverse complement strand
GGGCAAACGTCTCGCCGAGCGATAGAGAACCGCGCTACGTGCAGCATAGCGCTGCGGGAGACGAAGTCAACCAGGACTTTTACCAGAAGATAAACGAAAGTGATTGCAAGCCAGAATGATAGACTCATCAGCTATGTGAGTCTGGGTAGACTGGGCCATACCTTGAGAGAATGTCCGAAATAGGTGTAGGGGCGAATGATGATTCGCCCCTACACAATATCAGCGCGGTGACTACACGGCTCGGGGTGTATGCTCCGGTGACGGGTGGAAGCGTTCGGTTAAGAACGCAAATCCACCTGCCCCCTACCACAGGCTGCGGATCATGCCGCCGTCTACCTGGAGCGTCGCCCCGGTGATGTAGCTCGCGCGGTCGGACGCCAGGAAGACGACCGCGTCGGCGAACTCCTCCGGCTCACCGTAGCGGCGGAGCGGGATCTGGGCCAGCATGCTCTGGCGGACTGTCTCGACATCGACTCCCAACCGGGCCGCGTTGGCCTGGTCGAGCTGCGCGACCCGCTCGGTGGCGATCCGGCCCGGCACGACGTTGTTGACGCGGATATTGTCCGGCGCGAGCTCATCCGCCAGCGTCTTCGCCAGGGCAGCGACGCCGGCCCGGAAGACGTTGGAGAGGATCAGGTTGGAGATAGGCTGCTTGATAGAGGAGGAGGTCATCGTGATGATGACGCCACCGCCGCGCTGGCGCATCGATGGCAAGGCAGCTCGGATCAACCGGATCGCGCTGAGCAGGGTCAGCTCGTAGCCGGCCTGCCAGGCTGCGTCGTCGAAGTCGTCGAACCGCCCGGCCGGCGGCCCGCCGGCGTTGGTGACCAGGATATCCACCCCGCCGAAGCGCTCGACCGTCCGTTGTACCAGGTTCGCGATGTCCTCGGCCCGCGTCAGATCGGCGGCCAGGGCGAGGACCTCGGCGCCGAGCTGGCGGGCTTCCTCGGCGGTGGCCTCGATGGCGTCGAGTCTCCGGCTGCAGACGGCCAGGCGTGCACCCTCGCGGGCGAAGGCCAGCGCCACTGCCTTGCCCAATCCCTGGCTCGCAGCCGGCACCAGCGCCACCTTGCCACGCAGTCCCAGATCCATCGCCAGCTCCTCTCTCCTTCGAGCGCCGGTCAGAACCCTACCGGTGCCGATTATCGATATCGGCCCGCTTGCTCGCAACGGGAGATCGAGTCACGCATTGCGCCGCAGGAAGAGCAGGATCTGCTCGACGGCATGATCGGCCCAGGCCGAGGCGAGGAGCCGGCAGCCGGTCTCGGGGACCGGCAGCGTGCTGAGGATCGTTGGCCCCCGGCAGACCTGGAAGAACTGCTGTGCGCTCTCCAGATCGGCTTGATCGAGGGAAGAGGCCAGCAGCAGCTTCGGACCGATGTGGCCGCGCAGCGCCGCTCGCCAGCGCTCATCGAGTCTGGGCGACAACCCGGTCAACGTCGAGATCTTGGCACTGCCGGCCGCGGCCAGCGCGGCACCGGCCACCGGCCCGGCTGCGATCAGGTGGCAACTGGTTGTTCCTTGTGCGGCGGCATGATCCAGCAAGCTGTCGACAATCGCGGGGAGCAGCTCGCGAGTGAAGGGGCCATTCGACAACCCGTGTCCTGGTAGATCGACCGTCAGGACACAGTACCCTGCCAGCGCGAGCGTCTCCGGTAACCTGCCCCACGCGTCCAGGTCCTTGCCGACGTCGTGGATGAGCAGGACGCTGTGAGTTCCCTGACCGTACCTCTGACCGCGCAGCGTCGGCAGTGTCGGCGAGACGAGCGTGAAGGGCACCGGCCTCGTCATCGCTGGGTTCGATCCCTGGCCCCTGTGCGGGGGGCGTGCCCTCGCCTTACCACTCGTAGTGCTTGTAGCGGCGGTGCCAATCCACGCCCTGCCAGGTGGTAATCTTGAGCGGTCGGACGAAGAAGAGCCAGCGCGGCTCGTTCAGGGTCGGCACGAGGTAGTCAGGCCCGTGCTCGCCAAGGTAGCGGTAGGACATCTGCCGAGCGATCTCGACCCACCGCCCGCCGACGTTGGGCCGCTCCACCACTTCAGCCAGGCCGCGGACCAGGACCTTGCGTAGCGGCGGCCGCGGATCGTCGATCGAGAGGAAGCAGCGCCCGTCGCGCTCGAGGTATGCGGCCCATTGTGAGCGCTCCCGCGGGATAATGTAGAAGCCGCCATCGGCGTAGTGAAACCATACGGGCACGACGTAGGGCCAGCCCTCCTCATCGAGGCAACCCAGCCGGCAGACGATGCCCTCTCGCAGGAACGCCTCCATCTCCTCCTGCGTCATCCGCCCGATCTTGCCGCGCCACTCTTCCTTCTGGACAGCTCGGCTGGTCATGGGACCTCCTTCCTGTCCCACGCTGAGGGCCTGTGATCGACGTCGTGCTGCCGGCATGCTACGGCGTGCTGCAACGGCTGTCAACGCGAAATCCTTACCACGCTCCGGCAGCGCAGGGCCTGGCCGGGCGCGAGCGGTACCTTCCAGGGATGGCACTTCATCTCGGAACCGGTCTCCCAGGTCGATCCTCACTCGTCCGGGCGGGGCAGGCGGGCTTCGACCGGCGGCAATGGGGGGAACGGTCTGTGCGGCTCTGCCTGGTACCAGTAGGCGGTGCTGGCGTAGTCATCGCAGCGCCGGTTGGCGTGCCCGTGCTCGATGGTCACGCGGATCGACTTCTCGAAGTAGATCGGGTCTTCGATGTGGTAGCGGTAAAGCGAGATCTTGCCGCTCCAATTCGGCCCGCCGGGCATGGTCAGGCCGAAGTACGGTGACGCAAACGGCTCGCTGGGACACCAGGCCAGGTTGAAGTAGTCCTCGGTTCCGGTGCCGTGCAGGCTCGGCGGCCAGGCCTCGCCGTCGACGAAGATCATCTCGTCACCCTCGCCGTACCAGTTCGGCCCCTCGAGCTTGGTCAAGTTGTGGATGTCGAGATGGCAACCGACGTAGTGTCCCCAGCCTTCCGCTTCGAGGATCACGTAGTTGCCTTCACCGCTCCGGTTCGTGCCGCCGAACTGGTACTCCTCGAGGCTCATGCGGACCGGCGAGATCCCGTCGCAGGGGTTCTGCCGCCGCCACTGCGCATGGAACCGCCCGAGCTCATCCGCCAGCCGCGCGTAGCTCTCGTAGTCGATGGCGTAGTACACCCGCACCGGCTCAGAGGAGCACTCGCTGGTCAGCCTTACGACGGCCCGGTTGGAGAACGGCATCGGGAAGTAGCAGACCATCCCGCGCCCGGCCTGAGGCGTCATCGCGAGCGGCAAGGAGGCGAAGGCGCTCGTCTCGGCGTGGCCGAGACCGAAGAAGTCGCCGAGCGGCACCTCGACGCTCGGGTGTGGCTCGCCGTCCCACCACATGCGGAGCACGCACCGGCGCAGGTAGTGCGGCTCCTGGCAGGCGGACGTCATCCAGATATGGGTGATGCAGCCGGCGCCGTCGGCTTCGAGCAGGGTCACCGTCTCGCCCGGCTGCACCCAGATATAGTCCTGGTTGCCGCCACTCCGGTCGTAGCTGGAGGCGCGCCAGCTCCTGGCCCGGCGCAGGCGAGCCAGGCTGCGGAGCGGCCCCCCGATCGTGCCGTTGCTCTCGAGCATCGGCGTGCTCCTCTCGCTTTCGCCCGTCGACAAGGCGGAGTCTCCTGCTATGCTGAAGCCGTGTCAACCGGAAGCGCACCGAGAAGGGATTCACCGGAGGGAAGCCATGCGTCTGACACCGGAGGTCTACTTGGTCGGCGGCGGCCCGACGTTCGCCTTTGGTCTGTCGAACGATCCTGATTGCCATGTCTATCTAGTGGACGGCGGGGACGAGCTAGCGTTGATCGACTGCGGCATGGCCGACGGCGACTCGCTCGACCGCATCGTGGAGAACATCCGCCAGGAAGGGCTCGATCCCTCGCGCCTGCGACACCTGCTGCTCACGCACTATCACATCGATCACGCTGGTGGCGCGGCGGCTTTCCAGGAGCGCTTCGACCTGATCACCTACGCGGCCTGGGATGCGGCGGAGGCGCTGCGCGCCGGCGATGAGGTCGTCACCTCGCTCGACGTGGCCAAGCGCGCCGGCTTCTACCGCGCCGACTACCGCTTCCGACCCTGCCGGGTCGACCGCGAGCTGCGCGAGGGTGACCGGGTGCGCGTCGGTGCGCTGGAGATCGAGGTCTACGAGACGCCTGGGCACTGTGACGGCCACCTGTCGTTCCTGCTTCGCGGCCGCGCATTGACGTATCTGTTCGCTGCGGACGCCGTCTTCCACGGTGGCCGGGTGGTGCTGCAGAACATCCACGACTGCAGCGTCACTAAATCGGCCGAGAGCGTGGCCAAGCTGGCCAGGTTGGAGTTCGACGCGCTGCTGCCGGGGCACGTCGCGATCGCGCTGCGCGACGGCCGCAAGCACGTGGAGATGGCTCACGACACCTTCCAGCACCTGTTCGTCCCGCGCAGCTTTATGTAG
>BEIC01000211.1 GCA_002898875.1 bacterium HR26 | reverse complement strand
GCCGGCAGCTCGCGGAAGGCGACCAGCCGGAAGACCTTGGCCTGCTGCTCCGGATGCTGGAGCGACGAGATGCTGGACCAGACACTGCGCAGCACGTCGCCGGCCGAGTAGGGAGGCGGCTGGTCGGTCTGGTAGTTCTGACGCGCCTCGTTCTTCAGCTCGGGGGCGATAGCGAAACGCCGGTAGGTCTGATCTTCGGGGAACCACCAGCGCATCGGGTATTCCACGTAGGTGTACTGGGTCTCCAGTTGCCGCGCGGCCTCCGGCGACATGTTGTTGAGGTACTCGAGCGAGTAGAGGATGACCGGTGGCGGTTCCGCGGGCAGCTCGCGGAGCGTGGTCCCGAAGTAGCGGCGGTTGGTGAACTCGCGCAGGTACCAGTTCATCGGCCACTGCGTGCCGGAGTCGTACCAGACCTCCAGGCCCATGCCGCCGGTCAGCTCGTGGGAGAGTGCCTCCAGATCCCGCGTCAGTTGGACGACCTGGGGCGAGGTCTGGACGTAGATCAGCATGTCGCGCGGCACATCGCCCTCGCGGTAGGTCAGCCGCCAGCCGGCGTGGACCTGGAGCAGCACCAGCCCCAGGCTCAGGGCGGCCGCCACCGTCAGGAGGTGCTGGCGATGGCGACGCTCAGCCGCCACCGTGGCCGCGATCACCGCCAGGAGGACCAGTGGGAGCCAGAGCCAGCGCCAGTGCCCGGCGATCTCCGGCCGGATCGTGCGAACGAGCTGGGGGAAGCCGCTCGTGGTCGCCTGGACGAACGGCCCGGCGCTCCCCCATGCCATCAGCAGGAACCAGGCGGCCGCCAGCCCGAGGCTGGCGAGCCCGAGGCAGACCGAGAGGCGGCGCTGCCGCCCGCCCCAGCTCGCCCAGGCGCGCTCGAGCCGCTCAGCGCCTCTGCCGAGCAGCGAGGCCGCCAGCAGGGTCAGCGGCAGCGTGATGTGCACGACCAGCCAGGGCATCTTCTCGCCGGCCCAGGAGAGCACGGCCAGCATAATCGTCCCCCAGTAGACCAGCAGGGCCCGGGTGTACCAGCGCCCGTCGAGCTCCTGGCCTCGAACCAGGGCGCGCAGCCCCTGCCCGGCGACGATGCCGATACCGACCGGGAAGAGCAGCGCGGCCAGGTACTCGTACTGCGGCACCAGCAGGAGGTAGTAGAACCAGGGCTGCTCGCCGCGCTGCACCCCGTGCTGGCCCAGCCAGTAGCCGAGCGCGCCGACCGTGCCGCTCGCCAACCCCCCAGGGTTGGTGAAGAGGCTCGTGTAGAGCAGCGTGAAGAGCGCCAGCCCGAGCCCGGCGCCAAGCGCTAGCCCGGTCCGGTCAGCGAGTGCGTCGGCCAGGGCACGCGCGGTGGTCCCCGGCGGGGCGGTGCCGAGAAGACCATCGATCCAGCTCCGCTCGGGGTCGCGGATACGGTCGAGTAGCCAGAGGGAGCCGATAATCGTGAGCAGAGCGATACCGAGCGTGCCGACGACCAGCGGGTGCCGGCCGAGCGCGACCAGATACGACATAATCGCATCGCGCGTCGGGTTCTGCCAGGGTATCTCGGGAAGCGGGGCCACGCCGAGCCGGTCGAGACCGCCAGCGAGCAGCCCCAGCGCGATCAGCCCGGCGCCGAAGATCCAGAACAGCGCTGGAGCGACCCGGTAGGCGACCGCGATGACGACGAAGGTGACCAGGATGAAGAGCGAGACGAAGGTTACCTCATGAGTGGTGAGCATGAAGCCGATGGTGACGCCGCCGGTGACCAGCCAGCGCCGCTCGGGGCGCTCGACGTAGCGCAGAAGAGCGATAAAGAGCAGGAAGGTGCCGAAGAGAGCGAAGATGTCGTGCCGGATGAAGCGGCTGAAGTAGAGGATGGAGGGCGAGACGAGGAGGAGGAACGAGGCGCAGAGGGCGCCCCAGCGACCGAGCAGGCGCTCGCCCCGCAGTAGCGCCGGCAGCAGGACCAGCGCGACACCGAAGGCCGCAGCCGGCACCCGGGTGACGTAGTCGGTGGCTCCGAAGAGCAGGTAGGCCAGGGCGTCGAGGTGGAAGAGCGCCGGGCCGTGCATCAGCGGGTGGTGGATATATCCCTCGCCTTCCGAGTAAATCCAGGAGTAGTAGGCGTGGAGCGATTCGTCATGGTGGAGGGCCCGGGAGCCGAGGTCCCAGAACCGGGAGAGGAGGGCGGCCAGCGCGATGGCGACATAGAGCAGGAGTTCGACGGACGGCTGTATCGCCAGAGCGCGCAGCCCCTGGTCCAATGGCGAGGCGGTCGGCGGAGCCACGGCGGCCGGCGGCGCGACGACGCGCCCGTTCGGCGCGGTGCCTTCCCCTGGAACGGCTCGTCTCGCCCATCGCCTCGTCGACACGGAGTACCTAACCTCGCGCCTGTCGGGTTGCCTGCTTCGGCTCGTCCGGCCCTGGCCGGCCGCGGGATGCGTGTGTCTCGGTTGCCGATTCTACCACTCGCCCGGTCGGGCCCCCGGACAGCGTGGTAGGCTCTTCGTATGGTTCGGGGCGGTACCGCCGGAGGGACAGCGGTGACGGGCTCGCTTCAATCTCCCGATAAGCGCTGTACGATCTTCATCGTCTCAGACGGCATCGGCACCACGGCGCAGGCAGCCGTCGAGGCGGCGCTCGTCCAGTTCCCCGGTGTGGACTTCGATGTTCGCCGCTACCCGGGCGTGCGGACGCGCGAGCAGGTGCTGGAGGTCGTCGAGGAGGCGGCTCGCGTCGACGGGATCATCGTGCACACGATCGTGATCGTCGAGGTGCGGCGTCTGCTTCTGCGCGAGTGCCGGCAACGGCTGATCGATCATGTGGATCTGCTCGGCCCGCTGCTGGGCCAGATCTCGCAGAAGATCGGCATGCGCCCGCTGCTGCGGCCCGGCGTGGCGCGCGGGATCGACGCCGAGTACTTCCACCGGGTCGACGCCATCCAGTACGCCGTGCGCCACGACGACGGGCAGGGGCTGGACACGCTCGACGAGGCGGACATCGTGCTGGTCGGCGTCTCGCGGACGTCGAAGACGCCGCTCAGCGTCTATCTCTCGATGTCGGGCTGGAAGGTGGCGAACATCCCGATCGTGCTCGGTGTGCCGCCCCCGCGCCAGCTCGAAGAGATCGACCAGAGCAAGATCGTCGGCCTGATCATCGACAAGGACGAACTGGTGCGCATCCGCCAGCACCGTCTCCAGGCGCTGGGCGCCTCGCTGGACGGCGAGTACGCCGACCCGGAGAAGGTTGCTGAGGAACTGGCGTACTTCCGGCGCATTGCCCGGCGGGGACGGCCCTGGCCGCTCGTCAACATCACCGGCAAGTCGATCGAGGAGACGGCCAAGGAGGTCATCTCGATCATCCAGCGCGAGCGCTTCCGCAGCCATGCCGGTGAGGTGGCCCCCCGGTAATCGGCCGAGGCGTGGCGGCGCGAGGCTCGCCTTCATCGGAAGGCAATTGCCCGGATGGCTGGCAGTCGACCGGGCAGGTGTCCGGCGAGCTTATCTTTGAGTAGAATGAGGGCCGGGTCGGCTGCGAGCGTGAGGAGTTCTGAGCGTGCAGCGGCGCACCTGGGTGTTCCTCATCGTTGGGGTTCTGCTTAGCCTGGTCGGTTGCGTCGTCGGCGGGAGCCTGGTACTGATCCTGCTCGAGGGTGATTTCTTCGGCGAGGAGGCGCACGTCGCCGAGGTGCCGGTCTACGGCCAGATCGTGATGCGGGGGCAGGGCAGCCTCTTCGGCGGCTCGGTCGCCAGCGCCGAGGATATCGTCGAGCAGCTCGACCGGGCGCGGGAGAACCCCGACGCGAAAGCGGTGCTGCTCCGCGTGGATAGCCCGGGCGGCAGCGTGAACGCCTCGCGGGAGATCTGGCTGGCGGTCAAGCGAGTGCAGGAAGCGGGCAAGCCGGTGGTCGTGCTGTTCGAGGAGACGGCGGCCTCGGGCGGCTACTTCATCAGCGCGCCGGCCGACTACATCATGGCGATGCCCGACACGATCACCGGCAGCATCGGCGTCATCGCCGTGATCCCGAACCTGGCTGAGCTGTACGACAAGCTGGGTATCGACTACACCGTGATCAAGAGCGGGCCGTACAAGGACATGCTCTCGCCCAACCGGCCGCTGACCGAGGACGAGCGTCGGTTAGTGGAGCAGATCATCGCCGAGGCGTACCAGGAGTTCGTCTCGGTGGTGGCCGAGGGCCGGGGGATGCCGGAGGACGAGGTGCGCCGGCTGGCGGACGGCCGCATCTACACGGGCCGGCAGGCCGAGGAGCTGGGACTGGTCGATGGGCTTGGGAGCTACCGCGACGCGGTGGCCAAGGCGGGCGAGCTGGCCGGGCTCGGCCCGGAGCCGAAGGTCGTGGAGTACCGGCGCGCGCCCAGCTTCTTCGAGCAGCTCGCCGGCGTGGTGGCCGCTCGGCTGGGTTTGGAGAGCCTTCCCACCCCCTGGGCCTCGCCCACTCACTTCGAACTCCGGTACTCGGCCGC
>BEIC01000210.1 GCA_002898875.1 bacterium HR26 | reverse complement strand
CTGCCCCGGATCGTCGAGCTGTTCCGGCCCTACCGGGTTCAGGTTCTGCTCGTCGCGCTCGCGATCCTGGTCACCTCCGGGCTGGGCGTGGTCAACCCACTCCTTATCCGGGTAGTCTTCGACGAGGCGCTGTTCTGCGGCTCGGGCTGTCCTGACCTGGATCTGCTGGTGCGGCTCGTCGCGCTGATGGCGGCCGTACCGATCATCGGCGGCGCCATTGGCGTGGGGCAGACCTACCTCGCCAACCGGGTCGGCCAGCGGGTGATGCAAGATCTGCGCGACCGGCTCTATACTCACCTCCAGCGGATGTCGCTGCGCTTCTTCACCGCCACCCGCACCGGTGAGATCCAGTCGCGCTTGGCCAACGACGTCGGCGGCGTGCAGTCGGTCGTCACCGATACGGCCGCGACCGTCCTGGCCAACGTGGTCATCGTGATCAGCACGCTGGTCGCGATGCTGGTGATCTCCTGGCCGCTCACGGTGCTCTCGCTGCTACTCACCCCGCTGTTCGTCTGGCTCACCTATCGCGTGGGCAAGACGCGGCGGCAGGTCGTCGAGGTCACCCAGCAGTCGAAGGCGGAGATGAGCGCGATCACCCAGGAGACGCTCTCGGTCTCCGGTGTCCTGCTGGCCAAGGTCTTCGGCCGGCAGCAGGACGAGATCGAGCGCTTCCGGCGCGAGAACCGCCGGCTGGCCGAGCTACAGGTGCGGCAGCAGATGATCGGGCAGGGCTTCTTCGCCGTCGTCCAGGCCTTCTTCTCGATCACGCCGGCCCTGGTCTATTTGGTGGCCGGCTACCTGCTGGCGAGCGGCCGTGGCCCGGAGGTCAGCGCCGGCACCCTAGTCGCGTTCACCACCTTGCAGACGCGGCTGTTCTTCCCGGTCGGGCAGTTGCTCCGTGTCTCGGTGGAGGTGCAATCATCACTGGCACTGTTCCGGCGGATCTTCGACTACCTCGACCTGACGCCCGAGATCGTGGACGCGCCGGACGCGGTCGCGCTGCCGGCAGAGTCGGTGCGAGGCCAGATCCGTTTCCGGCACGTCTACTTCACCTACGGCGAGGCTCACCTGTCACCGTCGCTGGCGGCTGCCGAGGGCAACGGCCGCCGGCCTCCCGAGCCGGACGGCCGCCACGACGAGTTGCCGAGGCGACCCTGGATCCTGGAAGACGTCGACTTCGAGATCGAGCCGGGCCAGCTCGTCGCGCTGGTGGGTCCGAGCGGCGCCGGCAAGACAACGATCTCCTACCTGATCCCCCGGCTCTACGACGTCACCGCGGGCACGGTCGAGATCGACGGCGTGGACGTGCGCAAGATTCAGATCGCCTCGCTCACCCGGCTCATCGGCATGGTGACGCAAGAGCCGTACCTGTTCCACGCCTCGGTGCGGGAAAACCTGCTCTACGCCAAGCCGGACGCGACCCAGGAGGAGATCGAGCGGGCAGCGAAGCTGGCGCTGATCCACGACCGGATCATGGAGTTAGACCAGGGCTACGACACGATCGTCGGCGAGCGCGGCTATCGGATGTCGGGCGGGGAGAAGCAGCGGCTGGCGATCGCGCGGGTCATCCTGAAAGATCCGCGCATCCTGATTCTGGATGAGGCGACCTCGTCGCTGGACACGGCCAGCGAGCGGCTGGTGCAGCGGGCCCTGCAGCCGGTGATGGCAGGCCGGACGACGATCGCCATCGCCCACCGGCTCTCGACTATCCTGAACGCCGACGTCATCTTCGTGATCGACCGCGGGCGCATCGTCGAGCGCGGCACCCACCGCGAGCTGCTGGAGCGCGGCGGGCTGTACGCGCAGCTCTACCGGCAGCAGTTCGGCGAGGGGCTGATCGAGGCGCGCTGCCAGGACGGCCTGGTGCTGGCCAGCGGCCACGTCATCGCTGGTGAGGCGTAGCGGAGGCAGCCAGAAGCCCGCGGCCTCGGAGACGCCGCACGGGGAAGCCATTGGCCTTGTCGATCGAGGGGATTTGCGGGCCCGGGTTCCCCAGCCCGGTGCCGCGCACCGGATTGCCGGTGGCAGCAGCTACGCCCCTCCCGGAGCCGCACCTACCTTGACGGTACACGCCGGCCGCGGGATGCTGAGCGGCAGGGGAGACGACGGGGCGAACGGTTGCCCACGCAACGCTGATGAAGACGAAGAAACGGGTCTGCCAAGGCGAGCAGGAGGGTAGCGATGGCCGAGCAGCGCATCCGGGTGGGCGAGATCGAGATCGTCTCCTTGACCGACACGGCCGGGCCGTTCTTCACCTACAGCGGGGCGTACCCCGCGACGCCGCGCGAGACCTGGGAGCCGTTCCGCGCGCAGCACCCCGAGTGCTTCGCCGGCGAGGACGGCGTCTTCACGCGGGTCGGCTGCTTTCTCGTCCGAGCCGGAGACCGCACTATGCTCGTCGACACTGGCATCGGGCCAGGGCCGGTCGCGCTCTTCGGCCATAGCCGGGGCCAGCTCATGGACGAGCTGGCGAGGTGGGGCACGGCACCCGAAGACATCCAGCTCGTCTTCCTGACGCACCTCCATCCCGACCACGTGGGCTGGAACCTTACGGAGGGGAAGCCGTCGTTCCCCAACGCGCGCTATATCGCCTCCCAGACCGATTGGGAGGTGTTCCACAGCCCCGAGGTCAAAGCCGCCATGGAGGCCCTGGTGCCGAGCTGCATCGAGCGCGACGTCACCCCGCTGGCCGAGCTCGGCGTGCTCGACTTGATCGACGGCGAGACCGACATCCTCCCCGGCGTCCGGGCCTTCCCGACGCCAGGGCATACTACCGGCCACATGAGCCTGCACGTCGTCTCCGGCGGCCAGCAGGCGCTGATCCTGGGCGATGTCTTCCACCACCCAGCCCAGGTGCAGGTCAACGAGATCTGCATCGCCTTCGACATGGACCCGCAGGCAGCGATTCAGACCAGGCGACGGATCGTCGAGTGGGCCGCGGCGGAGGGGATGCCGCTGGCCGGTTGCCACCTGCTCCCGCATGGGCTGGGGCGGATCGCGCGCCGCGACGGGACCGTCGCCTGGGAGGTCCTCTGAGAACCGATGCCCTTAGCGCGGAGCGTGCCTGGCGCGAGGGTTGTTCCGCTCGCCGGCCGTGAACGGGTTGGCCCAGGTCACGTCCCCGCGGGCGAAGCGGTTGGGATCGAACGGTTCCAGGTCGAAGGCGGCCTGCCCCAGGCAGATGAGCTGGGCCATAGCCTTGCCGACGGCTGCTCCCCAGGAGAAGCCGCCGCCGTTGAAGCCGGCCGCGACGTAGAGACCGTCGATACCGCCGTAGGGCCCGATCATCGGCAGCCCATCGGCGGTGAAGCCCATGATCCCGGCCCAGGCGCGCACCACCCGCAGCCGGCGCAGCGGCGGGAACAGCGTCGCCAGCGTGCCCGCGATCCCGCTCAGCACGTGTGCCGTTACCTTCTCCTCGTAGTGGCCCAGCCCCTCGTCCTCATCGAGGCGCCGGCAGCCGCCGCAGAGCACCTGCCCGGTCGCGGTCTGCCGCCCGTACTCCTTGTCGAAGTTGGTGCTGAACGGGTACGGCAAGACCGGCACCACCGGCTCGGTGACCAGGATCTGTCCTCGGGCCGGGACGAGCGCCCCCTCTGGTAGCTCGGGCAGGAGCTGCGGCGCCCAGGCGTTAGTCGCCACCACGACCGTGCTCGTCTCGACCCTCCCGCGCGGCGTCTCGACCGCGGCGACTGCCCCGTTCCCGCGCACGATCTGGGTAACCGGCGTCCAGGTGAGGATCTCCGCCCCGTAGTAACGGGCCCCGCGGGCCAGCGCGTGCACGAGCTGGAAGGGCCACAGGTGCCCGGCCTCCTCCGACAGGCGCGCCCCCAGGATCCGGTCGGACGCCACCGGCACCAGCTCGCGCACCTCGTGCGCGTCGAGTAGCCGCACCGCCAGCCCGTGCTCCTGCTGCGCCCGCACGCTGGCGACGATGTGCTCGTACTGCTCTTCGGTGGTCGCGAGGTCGAGCGTGCCGGTGAGGCGGAGCGAGAAGTCGTCGTCCAGCTCGCGCGGCAGCTCCTCGCTGAGCATGCGCAGATTCTCGCGCGTCAGCGCGTAGACCGCGCGGCCCGCGGCCGAGTGCAGCGCCGAGCCGGCGCCAGTTATCCCGCCGTTCCGGCCGGAGGCACCCGAGCAGATCCCGCGCGCCTCCAGTACCAGCACCTGCCGGCCGCGCTTCGCCACTTGGTAGGCGATCGAGCAGCCGACCAGGCCGGCGCCGATCACGACGACCTCAGCCTGGCCGGGCACAGGCTGCGCTCCGCCGGACATCCCGCTCTCCTCCTTACCGCGCTCACCGTGGCACGGTTCGCCCTAGCCTACGCGGCGCGCCGTCGCCCGTCCAGAGTGATTTGTCCTGGAGCAGCCTTCACCCCCAACCCTGTTCCCGTTCAGCCGCCTCTCTCCCGCTCTCCGGTCGGGGCAACCGGCCGGTCTCCCTACCCCTCTGCCATCACGCGCATGCCCCGTACCGTTCCAGCTCACCGACCCACAAGGCA
>BEIC01000209.1 GCA_002898875.1 bacterium HR26 | reverse complement strand
GGGTTTCTTGCTGGGGCCCGGCAGAGTATCCGGCGATTGAGCGGGTGGAGAGCGGTGAAGGCTGGAAAGAGGGGCATGAGAAAACCCCGCCTCGAGGGCGGGGCCGGTTGTGGTCGGGGCCGGAATCGAACCGGCGACACCGTGATTTTCAGTCACGTGCTCTACCGACTGAGCTACCCGACCCTACATCTCCGCGAGCGGTGTAGCCGGTAGAACAGAGCGCTACGGTTCAAGCACCGACCGCGTCTGTTACCCTGCTACCCAGCATCAACACGAGAAGCGCCCGGCGCGGTCGATTCTGTGCTCGACCGAGTGATCTCGGCGCAATCCTCGCCGGGCAACTCGCATTCGTGGGCGATAGAGGACTCGAACCTCTGACTTCCACGGTGTAAACGTGGCGCTCTACCAACTGAGCTAATCGCCCATGAACACGACGCTGGTGCCGAGGAAGGGATTTGAACCCCCACGCCCTTTCGGGCACTACCCCCTCAAGGTAGCGCGTCTGCCTGTTCCGCCACCTCGGCATGCGCTGCCTTCCGGCAGCATCAGAAAGTATAGGCTGTGCCCGCAAGCAGTGTCAAGCGCGCCAAGATGCCGGGGGCGAGGCCCCTACCTATCGCTCTCCCCCTTCATCTCCCTCTCGCGCCGTGTGAGGGCGAGGATGCTCGACGGGTGGCGCGAGGCAGAAAGCGATACCTACGCCCTCTCCAAGATAGATCGAATTGAAGGAACTGCCCGCCACGCGCCTGCCCGAACTCCGGTTGCGTTCTTAGCGCTCGAGCCAGGCCAGCAGCGCGCCAAGCGACATTGTATTCAGCACCTGCTCAGGTCTAGCCCAGGCTCGCCGCGCGATCCCCACCCCGTAGCGCATCCAGGCGAAGTCATCCGGCGCATGGGCATCGGAGTTGATCGCCAGCAGCACGCCGGCCTCTAGCGCCTGCCGGGCCAGCTCGTCGTTGAGGTCGAGTCGCTCCGGCCCGCAGTTGATCTCCAGCGCCTTGCCCGCCTCGCGCGCCGCGGCAAACACGCGCTCCCAGTCGTAGTCGGCCCCGGGCCGGCGATCGATCAGCCGGCCGGTCGGGTGGGCGATGATGTCGACGTGCGGGTGGCGGATAACGCGAACCATGCGTTCGGTCTGCTCCTCCTTCGACAGCCGCAGCCCGGCGTGGAGCGAGGCCACGACGAGATCCAGCCCGGCCAATACCTCGTCTGGCAGGTCAAGCGAGCCGTCGCGGCGAACTTCGACCTCGCAGGAGCGGAGGATCCGTATCTCGGGAACCTGAGCCTGCACGGCCTCGATCTCGCGCCACTGCTCCCGTAGCCGATCGGGGTCGAGCCCGCGAGCGACGCCGAGCCCGGCGGAGTGGTCCGACACGGCCAGATACCGGTAGCCGCGATCGCGCGCGGCTATCGCCATTGCGAGGATCGAGCCGCGCCCATCGCTCCAGGTCGTGTGGGTGTGAAGGTCGCCCTGGATGTCTTGCAGCGAGACCAGCTGCGGCAAACGTCCGTCGCGTGCGGCTTCCAGCTCACCACGAGCTTCCCGCAGCTCCGGCGGAATCCAGGGCAAGCCGAGCGCCTGGTAGCACGCCTGCTCGGTGGCGGCGGGTGGCAGCGTACCGCCAGCGAGCTCGCCCAGCGCCTCGACGTGCTGCCAGCTCCCGGTCCAGCGGAGCAGCTCGGTGCCGAACCGTTCCGGCGCAGCCGTAACGACCCGCACCTCGGCACCGATCGTGGATACCGCCGGCACGAAGGCCGGAGTGGGCTCCTGCACCTCGGCGATCTCCGGCAGCCGGGCGAGCGCCTCGACGAGCGTTGCCTGGTTGCCGACGGCGGCTACGAGGTTGATATTGCCGACCGTCTCGCGCATCCGGCGGATACTGCCTGCGACGGCGACCTCGACGTCTAACTGCTGTGCGAGCTGGCCGGCCAGGCGTTCAGCCAAGGGCAGCAGGTCCCCGAGCAGGAAGCGGCGGCTCACGCCACGCAGGAAGCGGATGCCCTCGAGGATGCGCTGCTCGACGCGCGGGCCAAGCCCCTTGAGCTGGCGAATCCGGCCAGCGAGGGCCGCTTCCTCCAGGTCGGCCAGAGTCGCGATCCCGAGCTCGCGGTAGAGACGCCCGACCGTCTTAGGACCGATGCCAGGCAGGTCGAGGAGCGTCACCAGGGTCCTCGGAAGTTCGCCTTGAAGGGCCTCGAGGGCGCTGAGCCGGCCGGTCTCGAGGATCTCGACGATTGCGGCCGCGATGCCGCTGCCAATGCCTGGGACGGCGGTGAGCGACTTCTCGGCGGACAACGCCGCCACTGGCATAGTGAGGTGATCGATGACCTCGGCGGCGCGGCGGTACGCCTGGACGCGGAAGGGATTCTCCCCCTGGATCTCCAGGAGATCGGCATAGTGCCGGAGCAGCGCAGCGACCTCGCGATTCGTCATCGGCCAGGGGCCTCGCGACGCTCGATCGTGCGCTGGAGGAGCTCTTCGGGCCAGTTGTGGAGGAGATCGGGCAGGAGCGCCTCGTCCACGCCAGCTCCCAGCGCGACCAGTCGTTGCCGCTCCGGGGTTAAGAGGTCGGCGGCGGTGTGAGCATCGCTGTTGACCAGCAGCCGGGCGCCGATCTGCAGTGCCAGCTTGGCGACATGACCGTTGGCCAGCGCATGGCCGCAGCGCGCGCTCAGCTCGAGGTAGACGTCGTACTCCTTGGCCAGCCGGATCTCCTCCTCGGATAGCAATCCGGGATGGCCGACCACATCGATCAGTCCGGTGGTGATGCCGGCGCGCACGGTACCGGCCAGTACCGGCTCCACCGGTGTCTCGCCGTGCAGGACGATCAGCTCGGCCCCAGCCTCGCGGGCCAGGTTGGCTGCCTCGAAGAGCGCTTCCGGCGGCAGGTGCGTAAGCTCCACCCCGACGACTACGCGGATCGGCCAGTAGCGCTCGATCAGCTCGCGATCGGCCTTGAGCCTAGTAACCAGCTCGTGCAGGCCGCCGACGCCAGCATGATCGGTCAGGCCGATGGCGCGGTACCCGCGCTCGACGGCCCGGCGCGCGAGTTCTAGCGGGGTAAGCTCCCCGTCGCTGTAAAACGTGTGAGTGTGGAAGTCATAGACCACGAGCTGACCTCTCCTCGAAGACCTCGCGGTTCGCCAATCGGCGGGGGAGGCTGGAGTTCCACTCCATGCGCACACGAGCTTACCTGAGTGGTCAGCCGGTTACCAGCACTCCCATGCTCCGGCGTCGGGTCCAGACGCGACCAGTAAGCCCCTTGTGGACATACGATTAGGGCATCGACCTGCGTGAGCATGCCTCCCACACGAGACATAAGGCATACTGAGGAGCCAGTGGCTCAGGGAGGTTGCCTGAAGCGAAGGGGGAGGATGTGAACGAGCCGGCTGTGCCCGACCCTCGGGCGGAGGCTCTCTACAGCAGAGCGCTCGAGCGCCTGATCGAGAGCGGGATACCGTTCCTGGTCGGAGGGGCGTACGCCATGCGGGAGTACGTGGGCATCTCCCGCTGGACCAAAGATCTCGATCTGTTCTGTCCTCGGACCGAGGGCGAGCGCGTGCTCGAGGTGCTGGAAGCGACTGGCTGGGAGGTGGAGTTGACCGATCCAGTATGGCTCGCCAAAGGTCGCCTGCAGGACCTGCTGATCGATGTGCTCTTCAACTCCGGCAACGGCCTGCACCCAGTGGACCAGAGTTGGTTCCGGCGCGCCCCTGCTGTCCAGGTGTTCGGCTTGCTGGTGCGCCTGGTGCCGGTGGAGGAGATGATCCTCTCCAAGGCCTACGTCCAGGAACGGGATCGCTACGATGGGCCAGACATCCATCATCTGATCCTCAGGCACGGCCGAAACCTGGACTGGCATCACCTGCTTGCGCTACTGGAACCGCACTGGGAGGTCCTGCTGGCGCACCTCGTGACCTTCCGGTTCGTCTACCCCTCAGAGCATGACCAAGTACCTACCTGGGTGATGCGGGAACTCCTCCGCCGCGTAGAGGATCAGCTCGACAGCCCTCCGACAATGGATCGCGTTTGCCGGGGAACCCTGCTCTCGCGGACCGAGTACGAGATCGACGTGCGGGAGTGGGGTTTCCGCGATGCCCGGGCTCAGCTATCACAGTCCTAATGAGGGAAGAGGAAAGGATGCGCGTCGCCGCGACTGCGGATCTCCACGTGCACGAATCCTCGATCGGTGTCTGCCGGGCACTGCTGAGCGAGGTCTCGCGCCGTGCCGACGTGCTGGTGATCTGCGGTGACCTGACGGAGCGAGGCTTGCCCGCTCAAGCCGAGCTGCTAGCGGAAGAGCTGCGAGCCTGCACGATCCCGGTTCTGGCAGTACTTGGGAATCACGACCACGAGGCGGGGCAGGTCGAAGCGGTTAGGGCGATCCTCGCCCGCGCCGGTGTGCACTGGCTGGATGATCAGCCACATGAGATCGAGGGTGTCGGATTCGCGGGTACCAAGGGGTTCGCCGGTGGATTCGGCGAGTACTTGCTCCAGCCATGGGGCGAGGACATGACGAAGCGATTCGTCTACGAGGCGATCGAGGAAGCGCTGAGGCTCGAA
>BEIC01000208.1 GCA_002898875.1 bacterium HR26 | reverse complement strand
GCCGGTCCAAGGTCGTCGTAGGTGAAGACGGCAACCACCCCCTCGAGCGCCCGGGCGGCGCTCGCGTCGATGCGCTCGATCCGAGCATGGGCATAGGGGCTACGCAGCACGGCGGCGTGGAGCATGCCGGGGAGATCGATGTCGTCCACGTAGCGGCCGCGACCGGTCAAGAGCCGCGGGTCTTCCCGTCGCTTGACCGGCTCGCCGAGTATCCGCGTCGGCATCAGCCACCTCCCTCCTGCGCCTGCCCCCGGCTCACCCGGCAGCCGTCTCGCGCAACAGCCACGCCGCCTCCAGCGCCGCAGCCACGATGTTCTGATAGCCGGTGCAGCGACAGAGGTTGCCGGAGATCGCCTCCCGCACCTCGTCTTCGGTCGGGTTCGGGTTCTCCGCCAGGAAGCTCTTCAGCACCATCAGCAGGCCGGGAGTACAGAAGCCACACTGCAGCCCGTGCCTGTCCCAGAACGCCCGCTGCAGCGGGTGCAGGCGCTCCTCATCGGGGGCCAGCCCTTCGACGGTCTCGATCGCCAGCCCATCGGCCTGCACCGCCAGCATCAGGCAGGAGCGAGCCGGCTCCCCGCTCACCAGGACCGTGCACGCGCCGCAGACGCCGTGCTCGCACCCCACATGAGTGCCAGTCAGCCCCAGCTCGTGCCGCAGGAAGTCCGAGAGCAGCAGCCGCGGCTCCACGGTTCGCTCGTAGACGACGCCGTTGACGGTCACCCGGATCGCCCGCCGCTGCGCGGCGCCGGCACCGACCTCTGCGCTCACGCCATCTCCTCCCCGGTGATCTGCCGGGTCGCGTCCGCCAGCGCCCGCTCGGTCAGCACTGCCGCGACCCGGCGGCGATACTCGCTCGTCGCATGGACGTCGGCCTCGGGCTGGATCTCGGCGCTTACTAGCCGGGCTGCCTCGCGGAAGAGCGAGGCGGCGGGCCGCTCGCCGCGCAGCCGCTCCTCGGCCCGCCGTGCTCGCACCGGCGCCGGGCCGACGCCGATGAGCGCCAGCCGGGCCTCGCCGATCACCCCGTCCTGATCCAGCGTCAGCGAAGCACCCAGCCCAACCAGCGCGTAGTCGCCGTGACGCCGGGCGACCTCGAGCCAGATCTGCCCTGTCCGCTCGGGTACTGTAGGAATCCAGATCTCGGTCACCAGCTCGTCCGGCGCGGCGGCGGTCGCCAGCGCGCCGAGGAAGAAGGCATCCGGGCCGAGCACGCGGGAGCCAGATCGGCTCCGCAGCGTGATCCGGCCATCGAGCGCCGCCAGCACGCCCGGCAGCTCGGCTGCCGGGTCGGCGTGCGCCACGCTGCCGCCGACGGTGCCGCGGGTGCGGATCGGCAGGTGGCCGACATAGCGAATGGCTTGCGCGAGGAGTGGGCAGCGATCCCGGACCAGCGGCGAGCGCTCGACGGCCCGCTGGCGGGTCATGGCCCCGATCGCCAGGCCGCCGTCGTGCTCGGCCAGGTAATCGAGCTCGGCGATCCGGTTGAGATCGATCAGGTGCCCGGGCCGGGCTAGGCGCATGTTGAGCATCGGGATCAGACTCTGTCCCCCAGCCAGCGGCTTCGCCCCCTCGCCCAGCTCGGCCAGGAGCGCAAGCGCCTCATCGAGCGACTGCGGAGCGTGGTACTGGAAACGCGGCGGCTTCACCGGCTGCCACTCCCTCACGCGGCCTGTCGTTATCTTGGATCAGACGCGGGCACCGGCGCAACGGCCGATTCGGCTGCACTTGCGAGGCAGCAGGTCGCTACCCCGTCCATCCCCACGAATCGGTGTCCCCGCAGCACACGCAGTGAGAAGCACGACGCCCGGCTCGACCGGGTTCATTGCCCACCGGTCTCGGATTGTCGCCGCGGCTCCGGCTCGACTCCTGGCCCTGGCTCGACTGCGCCCGCCTCGGCCGGTGCCGCCTCGAACTCGCCGAACGCCTGCGGCGCGCCCTTGAAGAGCTGGTAGAGGATGATGGCGCCGAACGTGCCCAGCGCGATGCCGGCGAACTCGAAGTCACCGAGCCGCAGCTTGTAGTCGGCCGCACCGAGGATCAGGGCCACGGCGGCGATGAACAGGTTGATCCCCTTGGTGAAGTCCACCCCGCCCTCGACCCAGATCCGGCCACCGGTTACGGCGATCAAGCCGAAGAGCACAGTCGTGATCCCTCCTAGCACGCCCGCCGGGATGGATTGCACCAGCGCGCCGAACTTGGGCGACAGTCCGAGCAGGATCGCGACCAGCGCGGCGATCGGGAAGATGATGGTCGAGTAGACTCTCGTCATCGCCATCACGCCGATGTTCTCGGCATAGGTGGTGACGCCCGTGCCACCGCCGGTGCCGGCGACCATGGTTGCCACGCCGTCACCCATGAACGCCCGGCCGAGGTACTGGGTCATGTTGCGCGAGGTCATGGCTTCGACCGCCTTGATGTGGCCGAAGTTCTCAGCCACCAGCACGATCGCGACCGGGGCAACCAGCGTGACTGCGCGCGTATCGAAGGACGGGCCGACGAAGTCAGGTAAGCCGAACCAGGCCGCCTCGCGCACGGCCGAGAGGTCGACTCCCTGGACTCGGAAGAACCAGATCTCCCGCCCCGCCGGCGACGTCCCGCCGAGGATCAGGGCCACGACATAGCCGATGATCGTGCCGAGCAGCACCGGCAGCCGTGCCCAGATACCGCGGGTATAGAGCCCCACGATCAGGACCGCGAAGAGCGTGACGATGGCGAGGAACGGCCCCTGCTGCACCAGCCCCCAGGCTGCCGGCGCCAGGTTCAGGCCGATGATCATCACCACCGAGCCGGTGACGATCGGCGGCATAAGCCGGTCGATCCAGGCCGTGCCGGAGATATGAACGATCAGACCGATGATGGTGTAGAGCAAGCCGGCCGCGATGATCCCCCCGAGCGCCTTCGGGATATCGGCCGGGTTGAAGTTGCCCGCTGCCGGCGAGCCGATCGCGGCCGCGATCGGCCCGATGAAGGAGAAGCTCGAGCCGAGGTAGCTGGGCACTCGTCCCCCGACGAAGATGAAGAAGATCAGTGTTCCGATGCCTGAGAAGAAGATCGCTAGGTTCGGGTCGAAGCCCATCACCAGCGGCGCCACCACCGTCGCGCCGAACATCGCCAGCACGTGCTGGAGGCCAAGCGCGACTGTCTGCCCCCAGGGGAGTCGCTCGTCCGGTGCGATCACGCCGCCGGTCTTCTCACGCCAGGTCAGCTGCAGTGCCATGTCGCCCCCTCTTCACGCCTTCCTCACGAGACGCCCCTAACCCTTCCCTACGCCCCGCTGGACACGAGCCGGGATGCAGGCTCGCGCAGGCCACCCGGTGGGCTGCGGGCAAAGCCGTCAGTCGGAGCGCGGCTTCGGAGCAGATACGCCCACCGGTCTCGGTGGGCGTCGACTCGACTCAGCATGCCGGCGCTCTTCTCGAGGCACATGGACCACCGACAACGGCACTGATGCTGTCCGGTTCCGGCTCACCCATCGGCGGTTCCTCGCGAACAAACGACAGATGCTAGTCTAGGCCCCCTCTGAGAGCAGTGTCAATACCGACATGCCAGAGAGCCGCTTGACAGGATGGCAGATGCTGGATAGTCTTTGAGGCAAATAGAACATTTGTACCTGAGCTGTCGACCATCTCGGAGGCTGTGGAGGTGAGCAAGCCAGGCCAGCCCGACGAGCCCGAGCGAGGGCCACGCGCCCTGCAGCCACCGCTCTTCGAACTGGGCGCCGATGGCCGGCTGCGTGGTCATGTCGGCCTGCTGCCCGATCTGACCCCGGACTCCAGCCTCGACGTCGCCCGCTACTGGTACCGGCGATACCTGGAGCAGTCTGGCCATCCCCCGAACACGGTCAAGTCGTACAGCTACGACCTCGCCGTCTTCGAGTCGCTGATCGGCCCCAAGCCTATCCGGGCCATTACCCGGCGGGACATCGCCACCTTCCTCAACGAGAGCCGGGGCCGCTCCACCCGCAAGCGGCGGCTGACCACTGTCTCCGGCTTCTTCAAGTTCCTGATCACCAAGGCCAAGGTGCTCGACAGCGACCCCACGGCGGCGTTCTACCCGGAGCACATCCCGCTCAAGACGCCTCAACCACTCTTCGCTGAGGAGCAGGAGCGGCTGCTGGCGGCCGCTGCCGAGGACGGCCCGAGGGCGCACCTGGCCATCTGGCTGATGCTCAAGCTCGGGCTCACCCGCTCGGAGGTGCTGGGGCTGCGGGCCTCGCACATCGACTGGTCCGACCCCGAGCGTCCGGTGGTCTACATCTTCTACGAGGCACCCAAGCGCCGGCTGCGCGAGCGCAAGCTGGCCGCGAATGCCGAGCTGACTGAGATCTACCGGCGGCTGATCGAGGTCAGCGACGAGCCGGTCGACTACCTGGTGCCGATCCTCCCGCAGTCGCTGAACAAGCTGGTCGAGCGGGTAGCGCAGGCAGCCGGCATCCAGAAGCCGGTCACGCCGCAGACGCTCCGGCATACCTTCGCGGTGGAGCAGGCCCGGCGTGGGGCAACCGAGGACGAACTGCTGGAGCTGCTGGGCCTGGCCGACGACGCCCGCAACCGGATGAGCGTC
>BEIC01000207.1 GCA_002898875.1 bacterium HR26 | reverse complement strand
GCCGAGGAGCGGGCCGAGCTGCTGGCGGCGCTGGCCTGCGTCGACTACGCGACCATCTTCCCCGGCGACACGGCCGAGGAAGCCGTGCGCCGGTTACGGCCAGATATTTACGTCAAGGGTGGCGATTACGCGCTGGACGAGGCCGAACTGGCGGCCGGCAAGCAGCCCCTGCCGGAAGCCGCCATCGTGCGCGCCTACGGCGGACAGGTCGTCACCGTGCCGCTGACACCCGGCCACTCGACGACCGAGATCGTCCGGCGCATCCTGGCGATGGCCGCGCCGGGATCGGGAGAGCCGTGAGCGCAGCCGACCTCGCTCCCCCCTCTGAGCGCTCCGAGCGCGCGCAGATCGCCCGGGCAGCCGGGATCATCATGGTTGGGGTCATCCTCAGCCGGGTACTCGGGCTAGTCCGGGAACAGGTAACTGCGCTGCTCTTCGGCACCGGTGACGCGGTGGCCGCCTTCACCATCGCCGACAACGTCCACACGATGCTCTTCGACCTGGTGATCAGCGGCATGATGCAGGCCGCGCTGGTGCCCGTCCTGAGCGCTTACGCGGCGCCGGCGCAGCGTGAGGAGCTGCGCCGAATCGTCGGCGCGCTGCTGATGCTGGCGCTGCTCGTGGTCGGGGGCGTCGTCCTCGTCATGGAGTTGCTCGCCCCCTGGGTGGTGGCGGGCATGACCGCGCTCGGGGGCGGCGAGCAGGCACGCGGGCCGGAGACGGTCGAGCTCACGATCCGGCTGGTGCGACTCATCCTGCCGGCAGTCCTGCTGCTGGCGCTCTCCACGATCCTGATGTCGACACTCTACGCGCTGGAGCGCTTCACCCAGCCCTCGCTCTCGCTAGCCGTCCGCAACGCGGCGATCGTGGCGGCCGCCCTGGCACTCGGGCGCTCGCTCGGCGTGGCTAGCCTGGTGATCGGCATCCTGGCCGGAGCGGGGCTGCTGGCCCTCATCCAGCTCAGCGGGCTGCGCGACGCCATGCCGCGCCTCAACTTCGGCTTCGGCCACCCGGCCATCCGCCGCATCTTGCTCCTCTACCTGCCGATCTTCCTCGGCCTGTTCACCAACACGGTGGCGCTGGTGATCGATCGCAACCTGGCTTGGGGTGTCGGTGAGCACGCGCTGGGGGCGATGCGCTATGCCACCGCGCTCAACCAGATGATCCTGGGGCTGGTCGCTGCCGCGACCTCGCTGGCCGCGCTGCCGACGCTCTCCCGTCACTTCGCAGACGGGAACGAGGATGCCTACCAGCGCACGCTCGCCACCGGGCTGAAGCTGGTGACGATCATGGTTGTCCCGGCGACGCTCGGGCTGGCTGCCATCGGCTGGCCGGCGGTCGCCCTGCTCTTCTACCACGGAGCCACCGACCTGGAGGGCGCGCGGGCCATCTGGATCGCACTGCTGGGCTACCTGCCTGGTACCTTCTTCGCCGCGTTCGACCAGGTGCTGATCTTCGCCTATTATGCGCGCCAGAACACGCGGACGCCGGTGCTGGTCGGCGTGCTCTCGGTAGCGGTCTACTTCGCCGTGGCGCTCAGCCTGGTACGGCCGCTGGGAATGCTGGGGCTGGTGCTGGGGAACTCAGCCCAGTTCATCGGGCACACGCTCGTGATGTGGCTGCTGCTCCGCCGGGCGCTGGGCCGGGTGGGTGACGGCACGGTCGGGCCGGCACTGCGGTCGGCGCTGCTGGCCGGCGGCGCGATGGCGCTGCTCGTGCTGCTGATTACCCAGGTGCTCGCCGGGATCCGGTCCCCCGAGGAGGCAGGCCTGAGCTGGCGACTGCTCCAGGTGGCGATCCCGGTAACCGGCGGCGCCGCGGTCTACTGGCTCGGGCTGCGGCTCCTGGGCGTGGAGGAGGCCCGGCTGCTGTGGCAGGCCGCGCGGGCGCGCGCGGCGCTGCTCCTGGCTGTTGCCGGGCGCCAGCCGCGGTAAAGGGCACTCCAGCGAGCTGCATACCCCGCGGAGCGACGGGCAGTTGCCCTGACCGCCGGCCTCGTAGCCTGGAATTGGGACAGCATGAGCCCGGCTCTGGTTGGCTTCATCTGGATCGTCGTGGTCACCGCGGTCTACTTCGCGCTCGACCTCGGCCGGCCAGGACTGCATCTGCGGCCGGTGACGATCGTCTTGCTCGCCCTGGCCGTGCGCCTGCTCCCGGCGGTCGTCCTGCCCTCGGGAGCCGTCTTCGACATGGAGTCGTACCGCATCGTGGCCGACCTGGTGCGGGCCGGGCAGGACGTCTACACGCACCCCGATGCCGAGGGCCGACACCCATACCTTCCGCTCCAGATGTACGTGATGTCGCTGGCACGCTGGCTGTCGCTCTCCTTCGACCTGCCCTTCCCGCTGCTGGTCAAGCTGCCGCCGATCCTGGCCGACGCTGCCATCGCCGGGCTCCTCTACCAGGCGGGCCGGAAGCTCTGGGGCACGCGGGAGCTGCCGGCGAGCGCACCCGCGCAGGCGCCACCCGCTCCCGACCCGGCAACCTTCCTGGCACTCCTCTACGCGCTCAATCCGATCCCGCTCTACGTGGCTGCCTACCACGGCCAGTTCGACGCGCTGCCGCTGCTCTGCGCGCTGCTGGCCTGGTACTGGCTTCAGTTCCACGGTGCGGCGGCCGGTGGACAGCTCGCGGCAGGCCTGTTCCTCGGGCTCGGTGTGCTCGACAAGACGTGGCCGGCTCTCTTCCTGCCGCTCTTCCTGCTGCGCCTGCACGGCGTGGCGGCGAAGGCGCGCTTGGCAGTCGGCGCGGCGCTCCCGGTCGTGGCTGGCCTCGCGGTGTACCTGGCCCTCTGGCCCGGTACGCTGTGGGGTGTACTGGGCACCGTGCTGGGCTACCACGGGGTCGTGGGGTGGTGGGGCTACACCGCGATCTTGAGCCTGCTCAAGGCAGCCTTGCAGTCCGGCTTTGCCTGGCTGCGACCGCTGGAGCCGGCATCTCTCTTCGCGCTCGCCGAGCGGTACGGGGTGTATGTCACCCTGGCGGCGCTGGGGCTCTTCTACCTGACCCTGGGGCGCAGGCGGGATCTCCTGGACGGCATGCTGACCGTCATCCTGCTGCTCTTTACCGTCACGGCCGGCTTCGGCGTGCAGTACCTGGGCTGGATCGTGCCGCTGGCCCTGCTGGCGCGCCAGTTTCGCCCGCTGCGCTGGTACGCCGGGATGGTCGCGCTGCTGCTCGAGGGCACCTACCTGATGAGCCTCATGCGCGGCTGGCTGCCGGAGGCGCTGTCACCCCTGGGTAGACAAATCTTCATTTGGCTGCTGTCACTCCCTGCCTGGCTGGTCACGATCGCCTGGCTGCGCGATCAGCTCAGCCAGCGCTACCGGGTCGAGGAGCCAGCGGTGGACTCTCCGGCTTCGCCGCTGCCCGGATGAGGCCGTGTCAGCCGACCGGCGTCCAGAGCTCGACGCCGATCCGGTCGAAGTCGCGCGTCGCGACGCCGATGCCGTATTCGCCGCGTAACCCCTCCTCGACCGGCAGGCCAGCCGCTCGCACGCGCCCGACCGCGGCCTCCCAGGCCGCCCGGTCAGGGATGACGATGGCGAAGGCGATGAGACCGGTCGCATCCTCCGGCGGCGGCCCTGCCCGCCGGCTGTGCCAGATGTTCAGCCCCAGATGGTGGTGATAGCCACCGGCGGAGACGAACAGCGCGCCGGGGTAGCTGCGCTGCGTCACCTCGAAGCCGAGGATGCCGCAGTAGAACTCCTCTGCCCGGTCGAGATCGCTGACCTGCAGGTGGACGTGCCCGATGCGCGCCTCGGCGGGCATCGCCGACCAGGGATGGGGGTCGGCCTCGAGCTCGCGCAAGAGATCGGGGAGGTCGAGCGGATCGGTGTACATCGCGACCTGTTGGCCCTGGGTCGGCCAGGCGCTGCGCGGGCGATCGGCATAGATCTCGAGCCCGTTGCCTTCGGCATCGTCGAGGTAGATCGCCTCGCTCACCCCGTGGTCGGCCGCGCCGCCGATGGGCCAGCCGGCGTGGACCAGCCGCCGGATGATGCGGGCGAGCTCCCGGCGGTGCGGCAGCAGGATGGCTGCGTGGTACAGCCCGGTCGAGCGCTGGGGCCGGGGAATGGCGCCGGGGAGCTCGCTGAGCACGAAGTGCGCTGGGCGTTCAGGTGCGGGCCGGAGCCGGGCAGTACTGTCGTCCGGCAGGTCGACCTGGTAGCCGAGCAGGTCGCGGTAGAAGCGGAGCGAGCGCTCCCGGTCGGCGACCCGGAGCTTGACCCAGCCGAGGGAGGTATCGTCAGGCAAGCGCGGTTGCGTGGGCATCGTCTTGCTCCCATCACGACCGGACGGAGCCGGAACTGCGGCGGCCTCAGTCGCGGAGTCGCTCCGTCCAGTCTACCAGTGCCACGACCAGCTCGTGGAGGCGCTGGCGGGTCTCCTCGTCGATGAGCCGCCCTTCCTGATCGAAGAGCTGGCCAGCGTTGCGCACCCAGATATCGGGCTTGGGGAGCACGTAGCTCTCGAGGGAGAAGAGCACCTGCCGCAGGGCGAGCTGTGCGCGGATGGTGCCGGACAAGCCGCCCGAGGCCCCGATGACGGCGACCGGCTTGCGGCGCAGCGGCGTGCTCGCTGGCGGCCGCGACACCCAGTCGATCGCGTTCTTCAGAA
>BEIC01000206.1 GCA_002898875.1 bacterium HR26 | reverse complement strand
CGCTCACGATCAAAGATATCGCCACGCTGATGATCACAGTCAGCGACAACATGGCGACCGATCTGATCTACGACCTGCTCGGCCGCGCAGCGGTCGCTAAGACGCTGCGCGAGCTGGGCATGAGCCGAACCTCGCTGCCGCTCGATACCTGGGAAATCCTCGCCGGGCTCCACGATCTCGACCCCGACGACCCATCGCTGACCTACGAGGGGCTCAAGGCGCGGCTCGCCTCCCGCCTGGCCCCACTCGACTGCCGGGCCGCGCGCGAGACGCCGGAGAACAACGTTACCACCCCGCGTGACATGGTGCGCCTCTACGAGGCGATCGAGCGGGGCGAGGGCCTGAGCCCGGCCGCGCGCGAAGCCGTCCTGGATATCCTCAAGCGCCAGAAATTCCGCGAGCGCATCCCGGCGCTGCTCCCCTTCGGCGTCCAGGTCGCGCACAAGACCGGCTCGATCCGCGGCGTGCGCAACGATGCCGGGCTCGTCTACGCCGGCGACATCGTCTATGCCGTCGCGCTGTTCACCAAGCGTGCTCGCAACGGCTACGCGGCGACCCAGCTCCTGGCGCGAGCCTCCCTCGCCGTCTACGAGCACTTCGTCGGCCCGGTCGGCGAGATCGAGAGCTAGCCATCTTCTGCACGGCAGTCCAGGGCGCCAGCGGCCAGGGATTGCCGAGATGCCCGCCGTTACCGTAATCTTCCGCAGAACCGTCTGCAGGGTGTCGGGCGCGGTACGGTGCCCCGGTGAGCTGAGGAGCCGGCGAGATGGCGAGCCTCTTTAGGCCGTCGCGTGGTGGCACGGGTCGAGCCGGGTGGCTCAGCCTGGTGCTCGAGGTCATCGAGCCCTGGTGGGCTGTGGTGCTCGCCGCCACAGCGATGGTGCTCGGGCTGCAGGCGACCAGAGTCTTCGTCTCCGACCTGGTGTTCGTGGTCGACCAGAGCCGGAGAACGGCGCTCGCGCTCTACAACCTCGGCGTCTTCTCCACACCTCTGCTGGCGGGGCCGTTAATCCTGGCGCTCGGTCGCCGAGGCTTGCTGCTCTCGAGTGCAGTCGCGCTCTGGCTGAGTCGCCTGGCTCTGCAGCTCACCCAAGACCCACCGCTGCGCGTGCTCCTCGGTGCGATCGGTATCGCCGGCTGGGGCTGGCTGCTCGTCAGCCTGCTGAGCCTGGATCGGCGCTCGGCCGGGGCTGGCCTGCTGGCCGGCTGCGCGCTCGACCTGGCGCTCCGGACGGCATCGCTGACGATCGACCTGCCGTGGATGCCAGGACCGGCGGCACAGCTCACGACCGTCCTCCTGGTCCTCGCGGGTGTAGTGGCGCTGCGAGCGGCTCGCTGGGAGGAAGACGAGATCGTCGCGCTCCCAGGTACCCAGGCGATCCTGGCTGGGCCGTTCCTCGCGTTGTTCCATCTCGTGCTGGGGAACCTGGGGCTAGCCCAGGTACAGGCTGGGCTGCGCCTGCCGGCGGCCGCGCTTGTCCTCGGGTTGGGCCTCGCTGGCGGCATGGTGCTCGGCCGGCTCCTCGCCAGCCACTGGGCCGGCTGGCTGCCCGGAACGGCGGCCAGCGGGCTGGGCCTCTGGCTCGTTTGGCACGGGTCGAGCTGGGCAGTCGCCGGGCTACTGCTCAGTGCCGCGGGCGTCGCGGCACTGCTCGCCGGCGTGCTCCTCGGCGGCCGTGTCGAGCGGGGACGGGGGAGCGTCGATCGGGTCGCGCTGGGGTTCGCGCTGGGCCTGGTGCTCCAGGTCGGCCTGCTCTTTCGCTACTACACCGCCACCGGCAGCGGGCTCTACCTCGGCGCGGCCTGGCTCATCATGACCTTGGGGGCGACGGTGTGGTGGCCGAGCCGGGAGCCGGGCGTCGACCGCGTTCCGGTGTATCCCACCGCGCTGGTCGCCGGGGTGCTCGTGGCACTCGCCGCCGGCTGGCAGGAGCTCCGCTCGCCGGCGACGCTCTCGGCCGCCCCCTTGCCTGACCAGATCACGGTGATGACCTACAACATCCAATCCGGCTTCGCTCTCGACAATCGCTGGAGCCTGGAGGAGATCGCTCGCACCATCGAGGCAGCCCAGCCCGATATCGTCGTGCTCCAGGAGGTGAGCCGCGGCTGGCTGGTGACCAACGGGGCCGACAACCTGCTCTGGCTAAGTCGCCGGCTGGGCATGCAGGCCGCCTGGGGGCCAGCTTCCGCCGATGGCCTCTGGGGCAACGCTATCCTGACCCGGAGCCCGGTAACGGCTCAGGAGCTCTGGCGCTTCTCGCAGACGCAGAACCTGCGGCGCTCGGCGCTCGCGGTGCGGGTCGAAGCCGGCGGCGGCTCGCTGTGGGTCATCGGCACGCACCTGGACGATCCGCGGGGGGCAGGCGCTGTGCGGTTAGCACAGGTCGAGGAGTTGCTGGCCTTCTGGGCAGGCCGCGCCCCGGTGGTGATCGCCGGCGACCTCAACGCCGACCCGGAAGACGCGGTGATCGCCCGGCTGCTGGAAGCCGGGCTGGTCGATACCGGGGCCAGGTTGGGCCCGGGGGCGACCACCTCAGAGGATGGCCGTCGGATCGACTACGTGCTCGTCTCGCCGGAGATCACCGTACTGGAGACGCGCGTCCTCGACCGCTGGTCGTCGGATCACCGGCCGGTGGTAGCCACATTGCGCATGCCCTGGGCCGAGTAGACCCGCTGTGGGAAGAAAGGGGAGGTGAAGGATGGACGAGCGCCAGCGAGCGGTCTGCAGGGCGGTGGACGCGCTAGCCGGTGAGATGGTCCAGATACTGCAGGCGTTTATCCGGGTTCCGACGGTGAACCCGCCAGGCGAAGCCTACGAGGACTTCGTGGCGCTGGCGAAGGAGTTGCTCGATCGGCTCGGCTATGCCACCGAGGTGGTGCGGGTGCCGGACGAGCTGCTGCCGACCCTGGCGCCGCTCGGCGAGGGGCGGCCCCGGCCGAGCTTGCTGGCCAGGCTCTCGGGCCCGGCCGGGGCAGGCTTTCGCCTGCACCTGAACGGCCACTACGACGTGGTTCCGGCCGGCCACGATTGGACGCGCGACCCATTCGGCGGCGAGCTCGTCGATGGGCGCATCTACGGCCGGGGCGCCTGCGACATGAAGAGCGGGTTGGTCGCCCAGATATACGCCGTCGAGGCGCTGCGCCGGGCCGGGATCGCGTGGGCTGGCGAGGTGACCCACAGCTTCGTGCCCGACGAGGAGACCGTGGGCAACCGGAACGCGGGCACCGGGTTCCTGGTCGAGCAGGGAGTAATCAGCCGCGAGAACACCGACGGCGTGATCATCACCGAGCCGTTCGGGCTGGACGGCATCGGGGTCGGGCATAAGGGCGCGCTCTGGGGAGCCTTCACGCTCTACGGCCGGCAGGCCCACGGCAGCGCCCCGCACCTGGGCGTGAACGCAGTGGAGCTGGCAGCGCGCTTCCTCTGCCGGGCCGAGTCGGAGCTGAAG
Source organism: bacterium HR26 (assembly GCA_002898875.1). Classification (GTDB taxonomy): domain Bacteria; phylum Chloroflexota; class Chloroflexia; order Thermomicrobiales; family Thermomicrobiaceae; genus Thermalbibacter. The sequence continues at coordinate 1,225 of BEIC01000206.1, read as the reverse complement.
CCGCTGCTCCGCCAGCGCCGTACCGAGCTGCTGCTCGCGACGCCCGGCACCGAGACAGCCACGCTCTCCTTCGACACCATCGAGGGCGGGGTCGCGACCAACGTGATCCCCGACCGCTGCACCGTCACCTTCAACCGCCGGCTGGTACCGACGGAGACGCTCGATCAAGCCCGGCAGGAGCTCTTCGATCTCCTCGAAACACTGCGCGTGGAGGAGCCGCGACTGCGCTGGAGCTACGAGGAGCGGTACGCCACGCCGCCGACGCTGGTGGGAGAGCGGGAGCCGCTGGCCCAGGCCGCGGCGCGGGCGATCCGGGAGATGGGCATGACCCCGCGGGTCATGATCTCGGCCGGCAGCCACGACCAGCGCTTCGTGGTGCACGGGGCCGGGATTACCAACAGCATCCTCTACGGCCCGGCGTCGAACGACACCTCGCACCAGTCGGACGAGTACATCGCGGTGGAGGAGCTGGTGACCGGGACGAAGGTGCTCGCGCTCATCCTGCTCGAGGTGTTACAACCGGTAGCAGAGCGCGGCTGAGAGTCGCCCCTCGCAGCCGAGCACCGGCTGGCGAGGCGCGGAAGCGCCGGAGCAGGCAGCGATGCTGTGGGTCGGCACCTCAGGCTGGTCGTACCGGCACTGGCTCGGGCGGTTCTACCCGCCCGACCTGCCGCCGCGCGAGTGGTTCGCCTACTACGTCCGGCACTTCCCGACGGTGGAGATCAACGCCAGCTTCTATCGCCTGCCCTCGCGCCAACAGTTCGCCCGCTGGGCACAGGTCGCGTCCTCGCGCCCCGGCTTCCGCTTCGCGGTGAAAGCCAGCCGCCTGATCACCCACGTCCGCCGCCTGGCTGATGCGGAGGAGGAGCTCGAGCGCCTGCTGGAGGCGGCCGGTGGGCTGGGCCCGGCCTTGGAGCTGGTGCTCTTCCAGCTCCCGCCGGGCTTGGCTCGCGACCTCGAGCGGCTGCGTGGCTTCCTCGGCCAGTTGCCCGAGCGACCCCGCTTCGCGATCGAATTCCGCCACCCGAGCTGGTTCGAGCCGGCGGTGCTGGACCTGGTCGCCGCGTCCGGCGGAGCGGTGGTCGTGGCGCTGGGCGGCCGCTGCCCGACACCGGACGAGCTGCCGTTCATCGGGCCGTTCGGCTACGTGCGGGTGCACCATGGCACCTACGGCATCGGCCTGACCGACGAGGAGATCGCCGCGCTGGCTGCGCGGCTGGAGCAG
>BEIC01000205.1 GCA_002898875.1 bacterium HR26 | reverse complement strand
ACATAGAGGTACTGCGCGGCCATGTCCCTGGGCCCGTAGTCGGCCTCTACCGCTTGCCGATACACCTCCAGCAGGCGCTCGAAGATCGGGAGCCGTGCCCCTATCTCCTCAGCCATCGCCCGGGCCAGGGTGAGATCCTTGAGCAGCAGGCCCAACGCGAATCCCGGCTCGTAGCGCTCCTTGGCGATGAACAGCTCGTAGTTGCGCTGGTAGATGCCGCTCCGACCATAGCTAACGTTCAGGATCTGGAAGAGCTTGTCCTTATCGAATCCGAGGAGGTCGGCCAGCGCCAGCGCCTCGGCCACCGCCTCGGTGTAGAAGCCGATGAAGAAGTTGTTGAGCAGCTTGACGATGTAGCCCGACCCCGGGTCTTCGTCAACATGGAAGATGTTCTTGCCTAGGAGATCGAAGACCGGCTTGGCCCGTGCGAAGCTGTCAGCCGAGCCCCCGGCCATGATCGTCAGCGTCGCGACCTCGGCGCCCTCCACCCCGCCGGAGACCGGCGCGCCCACGAAGCCGATCCCCTTCTCCGCCAGCGTCGCTGCCAGCAGGCGGCCTAGCGTCGGACCGATCGTGCTCAGCTCGATGGCCAGTTGGCCAGCCCGGCCGGTCTCGGCCACGCCGCCCGGGCCGAGGTAGACCTCCTCCACCTCAGCCGGCCCCGGCAGGCTCGTACACACCACCTCCGCTTCCCGAACCACCTCCGCTACGCCCGACCGCACCTCGCCGCCGGCCGCGGCGAACCGGTCACGCGCCGGCGCGGCGATGTCGTAGCCGACGACCCGATGCCCGCCGCGCAGGAGGTTGCGGCTCATCGGGTAGCCCATGTTGCCCAGGCCGATGAATCCAATCGTCGCCATGGTTCGACCTCCAGCCAGCGTCTGCTCGTTCCCGCTGCTCGCCGAGGGAGCACCTCGCATGCTCGATGGTACGCTGAACTCGCCTTCACCGTACTCCCGCCCGCCGGCCCTGTCAACCTCTTGCTTACCGAACAGGCAGCTCACTGCCAGGGCGGACGCAAGCGTCGCGATCTATTCCAGCCGCCGGTAACCCATGGGCACCGAGCAGATTGCCCAACCTACCTGAGGCCGGTACAATCGCCACGCCTTGTGGTGGCGCTCGACGCTGGAAGGAGAGAGCGGCGTGGCGACGGTCGCGCAAGCAGTGGCAGAGACGCTCGCATCAGCCGGGGTCGACCGCGTCTTCGGGCTGCCGGGCGGGGAGGTGCTCGCGCTGATGGAGGCGCTCCGCCAGCGCGGCATCGACTACGTCCTCTGCCGCCACGAGGCCGACGCCGGGATCATGGCCGGGGTCTACGGCAAGCTCAAGGGCACGGCCGGCGTGGCGCTGACCACGCTCGGCCCCGGCGCCGCCAACCTCATGCTCGCCCTGGCCAACGCCTGGCTCGACCGCGAGCCGCTGCTTGCCCTCTCGGCCGATATCCCGGCGAGCTGGCCCCCTAGCCATACCCACCAGCGGCTGCCGCTGCACCATATCTACCGCCCGGTGACCAAGCACGTCGAGCGCATTACCCCGCTCAACGCCCGCGGCGCGGTCAGGCGGGCGCTCACCGCCACGCTCGCCCAGCCGCTCGGCCCCAGCTACCTCACGCTCTCGGCCGAGGACGCCCGGCTGCCCGTCGCTGAGCCGGTGGTCCCCTGGCAGCCACCCGAGCCGGCGCCGGTCGGCGACCCCGCCTCGGCCGCCGAGGAACTCGCCCGGCGCCTGCGTGAGGCGGAGCGGCCGCTGGTGCTGCTCGGGCTCGGCGTCCGGTCGGCAAACGCCCCGGCGCTGCGCCGCTGGCTCGAGCGCTGGAAGCTCCCGGTCGCGGTCACTCCCAAGGTAAAGGGACTGGTCGACGAGACGGCGCCGAACTTCGTTGGAGTTATCGGGGGAATGGCGATCGACGACCTGATGCTCCAGGCGCTGGAGCAGGCCGACCTCCTGGTCGGGTTCGGCTTCGACCCGGTCGAGGTGGACAAGACCTGGCATGCCCGACTGCCGGTGCTCTGGGTACTCGAGTCGGCCAACGCGGCTGGCGAGCTGCCGCGCCACGACCTGCTGCTGGCCGACCACGGCCAGCTCCTCGAGCGCCTGAACCGGCAGGATCCCCCGCGCGCCTGGGGTGACCCCTTCGCGCCTATCCGCGCCGAGCGGCTGGCGATCGCCCGCGGGGAGTCCCGGGCGCCCAGGCGGGGACTCAAGCCGGTCGAGATCGTGCAGGCGCTGGCGAGCGTGCTGCCGGCCGAGACCATCGTCACCACCGACGTCGGCTCGCACAAGTACCTCTTCGGCCAGTTCTGGCCCAGCCGCTACCCGGAGACATTCTGGATGTCCAATGGGCTCTCCGGGATGGGCTACGGGTTGCCGGCCGCTATCGGCGCCAAGCTGGCTCGGCCGGACGTGCCGGTGCTGGCCGCGCTGGGCGACGGCGGCTTCTCGATGAACAGCCAGGAACTGGAGACAGCCCGCCGCATCGGCGCCCCGGTGATCGTGGTCGTCATCGCCGACCAGTCGTACTCGCTGATCCGGCTGGCGCAGGAGTCGCGCGGGCTGCCACGGCACGGCGTCGACTTCGGGCCGATCGACAACGTCGCGACTGCCCGCGCCTGCGGCGCCGAGGGCATCCGCGCCGGCACGCCGGAAGAGATCGCCGAGGCGGCCCGGCAGGCGCTGCGCGCCCATGCCCCGTTCCTGATCGAGGTGCCACTCGATCCCGAGGCATACCGGGAGATCGTCTGAGCGCGGCCGCCAGCACCGCCGCGCGGGAGATCGTCTCGGGCTCTGTCGGGCTGGCTTCAGCAGAAGATCCGCCAGCGCTCCGGGTCGCGACCAGCGGCCCGGTAGTCGAAGTCGGCGGCGAAGCGCTGAAGGCAGTACTCCCCACGCAGCACCCGAAGCGAGATGTAGCGCGAGAGCCCGGTGACCGCATCGCCGGCCGCTTCCAGCTCGGGCAGGCCGAAGTAGCGGGCGTCGTCGCTCTCCTGGCCGTCCGGGTGCGGCTCGCCCGAGCGGTGCTCCAGGAGGAACATGACGTAGGTATCCGAGCGCGGCCCGTCGTAGCGCGTCCGGAGGCCGATCACCCCCAGCGGCTCGGCGGCCACGCCGGTCTCCTCCAGCACCTCGCGGGCGACTGCCTGGTCCAGCGTCTCCCCCGGCTCCACCAGCCCGCCGGGGAACAGGTACTGGCCGCGCGCCGGGCCGTAGGCCATGCGCACCAGCAGCACGGCATCGTCGCGCACCACCACGCCGCCGACCGCGACGACGTGCAGCGCTCGCTCCCGCTCCTCCATATCGCCTCGCTCCTCCCGCGCCTCGCGGACGCTCCCGTCGCAGTGTCGCACACCCGGGGTCAGGGGTTGAACTGTGCCGGGTTATGGATGCGCCACTCGCCGTCCTCGTAGCGGAGGGTGAAGGTGTAGACGGAGATGCGCGGGCCCAGCCGCTGCACGACGGTGCAGCGGGCCTCCCCGCCGTTGATCTCCGGCTCGTCGATCTGGAGGATCTCGATCTGGTCCCCCACGCTGGAGGCGACGTCCACCGCCTCGGCGAACTGGTCGAACGATTCGCCCTGGTTGGTCTCCCGGGTGTGCATGTCCCACGCTCTCTCGGCCTCACCGGCGTAGATCGCCTCGAGGTAGGAGCGGACGGTGATCTTGATCTGGTCACTCGGGGAGAGGGTCGGCGTCGGGGTAGGCGCCGGGCCGCGGCTACAGGCAAGGGCGAGCACGAGCAGGAGCGCGACCGCGAGCGCGAGCGACGGGGATTCGGCGACACGATCACCTCCTGTCCGGTAGAGGGAGGAGCCCATGATCTGCCCATCCTGTTCCTCGGCTCTCTCCGCCCGCGCATTGCGGGCGAGGACCAGGGATGACGAACCACTACCAGGGAACCTTGACACTGAGGCCGAGAGGACGCACTCGGATTCGGGCACACCGCTGGCTGGCAGGATCGGCAAAGATTTATCGGCCGTTAGGTTGTCCCCTCTTGACAGCCTCGGTCACCGGTGACTATTCTATATACCAGGAATTTCCTTTCCATCGCTCTAACGCTTCACCTGGCGCGGCACGTCGCGCTGGTGGTCGTGAAGGAGGGCGAGGCCGATGGCTGTCGTACTCTCGCGGCGGCGCTTCCTCAAAATGAGCGGGGCAGCGGCCGGGACGGCGGTCGGGGCGTTGCTGGGCCTCGGCGTCGACGTGCGGCCGAAGCAGGTGCGGGCTCAGGAGCTCCGCATCCAGAACGCCCAGGCGTTCCCCAGCGTCTGCCCATACTGCGCGGTCGGCTGCGGCACGCTGGTTCACGTGGTCGACGGGCAGATCGTCAACATCGAGGGGAACCCGAAGAGCCCCATCAATATGGGCAACCTCTGCCCCAAGGGCGCGGCCATCTACCAGCTCCACGTGAACCCGAACCGGCTCACCAAGGTGCTTCACCGGCCACCCTATGGCACGCAGTGGGAGGTCGTCGACCTCAACTGGGCCATGGACCGGGTGGCAGAGCTGGTCAAGAAGACGCGCGATGAGACCTTCGTCGAGACCCTGCCGAACGGGAAGCGGGTCATGCACACCACAGCCATCTTCTCCCTCGGCGGGGCGACGATCGACAACGAGTGGAATCACATCCAGCAGAAGCTGATGCGCGGCCTGGGAGTGGTCCGCATCGAGAACCAGGCGCGGATATGACACAGCTCGACCGTCCCCGGTCTGGGG
>BEIC01000204.1 GCA_002898875.1 bacterium HR26 | reverse complement strand
CTCGAGACACACGGCGCGGTCAGCCGGGAGTGCGCCGAGGCGATGGCGCGAGGCATCCGCGAGCGGACCGGGGCGGATATCGGTATCTCGACGACCGGGATCGCCGGCCCGACCGGCGCCACGCCGACCAAGCCGGTCGGGCTGGTCTATGTAGCCTGCGCGACGCCTCATGGCGTCACCTGCGAGGAGCATCGCTTCCCGGGCGACCGGCTGACCAACATCCGGCTCGCGGCCGAGGCCGCGCTGCGGCTGGCCCTCCGCGAGGCCGCAGCGCTCCCGGAGCCGGGATCGTAGAAGAGCGTGAACAGTCGCGTCATATGAGTGGTGAGGGCGAATCCCCATTCGCCCCACAGTTGCGAGGGGCTGATGGAGTACTCGAAGACCACGCTGCCGAACGGCATTCGCGTCGTGACCAGCCGGATGGACCACGTCCGCTCGGCCAGCTTGATCCTCTACTTCGGCGTGGGGTCGCGGCACGAGCCCGATGCCAAGGCCGGCATTTCGCACTTCCTCGAGCACATGCTCTTCAAGGGCACCGAGCATCGCCCTGACCCGGTGCAGATCACCGAGGCGATCGAGGGCGTCGGCGGGCTCATCAACGCCGCGACGAACCGCGAGAGCACCAACTACTGGGTGAAGGTGCCCAGCGAGCACCTCCCGCTCGCTTTCGAGGTGCTGGCCGACATGGTGCGCCACTCGCTGTTCGCCCCCGAGGAGCTGGAGAAGGAGCGGCGGGTCATCATCGAGGAGATCCACGGCATCTACGACACGCCGGACGACTACATCCACGACGTGATCGACCAGGCTGTCTGGGACGGCCAGCCGCTCGGCCGCCCGATCATCGGCAGCGTGGAGACCGTACAGGCGATCACGCGCGACGACCTCGTCGCCTACCTGGGTCAGCACTACCAGGCTAACCGGCTGGTCATCGCCGCCGCTGGCGATATCTGGCACGAGCAGGTGGTGGAGTTGGCCGATCGCTACTTCGGTGAGCTGCCGGCCGGGCCGGCACCGCGACTGGAGCCGTCCCGGATCCGCGATGGGTTGCCCGATGTCCTGGTGGTCAGCCGGCCCACTGAGCAGGCGCACCTCTGCGTCGGGCTGCCGGCGCTGCCCTACACCGACGAGCGGCGGTTCACCCAGGGGATGATCGACGCCGTGCTCAGCTCCGGCATGAGCTCGCGCCTGTTCAAAGAGATCCGCGAGCGCCAGGGGCTGGCCTACGAGGTCTACGGCTACTTCCGCGAGTATATGGACGTCGGCGAGGCAGTCGTCTACGCCGGCACCGACGTCGAGCAGGTGGGCCGCGCTATCCAGGCCATCCTGCGCGAGCTGGACAAGCTGCGCCGGGAGCCGGTGCCGCCCGACGAGCTGGAGCGCACTAAGGAGCTGCGCAAGGGGCGGATCGTGATGGGGTTGGAGGACAGCCGGGCGGTCGCGAGCTGGATCGGTGGGCAGGAGCTGGTCTACGGCGAGATCCTGACCCCGGACGAGGTCATCGCGCGCATCCAGGCGGTCACCAGCGACGACATCCAGGCGCTGGCCGGGGAGCTGTTCCAGGTGCAGCGCTACGCCCTGGCCCTGCTCGGCCCCTTCGACGACCCCGAGCCGTTCCGCCGGCTGCTCCAGGCGTAGCAGCCGACTCGTCCTGCCGGCGGGGAGTGACAGGAAGTGACCGTGAGCCTCGAGATCGAGCATGATCCAGAGGCGGACGCGGTCTACATCCGGCTCCGTGACGAGCCGTACGTGTTCGGCCGCGAGCTCGACGATGTCTGGCGGGTCGACTTCAGCCCGGATGAGCAGCCGATCGGCATCGAGCTGCTCTTCGTGAGCCACGGCGTCGACGTCACCGGACTGCCGCAGGAGGACGTGGTCGCACACCTGTTGGAGGAGCACGGCTTCCGCGTGCTCGCCTCCGGCCGCCCGCGCTGAGGCGGCACAGCACTACCCGCTTCCCGGCTGAATCGGGCTGTACCCCGGTATGAAACGCCCCTGCCCTGCGCAGGGCCGGTGATCTGGGATCTCACGCCGGTGACGAGGACGCGACCTGGATCATCCAGGGGCGCTCCCGGCCGATGGTCGTCGGCTGGCCGTGGCCGGGGTAGACCGTGACGTCATCCGGCAGCTCGAGCAGCCGACGCATGGTAGCGACCGTCTGCACCACGCTGGCCCCCGGCAGGTCGATGCGCCCGTAGCCGCCGGCGAACAGCGTGTCGCCCCCGAAGAGGACGCGGGCCGCCGGCTCGAAGAGGGAGATCTGCTCGCTCGCGTGTCCAGGGGTGTGGATCACGTGAAACCGCCACCGGCCGAGCTCGACCGTGTCGCCGTCTTCGAGCAGGCGATCTGGCGACAGCGGCTCGATCGCGAACGAGGGATCGCCGAGCGGCGGGCGCGGTCCCTCCAGCCGGGGCACGGCGAGCGGGTGCGCGGCCAGCGGTGCGCCCGTCTCGCGTCGCAGTCGCGCCGCGTCGACGATATGGTCCCAGTGCGTGTGCGTGATCACGACGAGGGAAATCCGGACGCCTCGATCCCGGGCACCCTCCTGCAGGACATCGGCCGACTCGGGCGGTGCGTCGACGATCAGCGCCTGCCGGGTCTCGGGGTCGATAACCAGATACGCGTTCGTCGCGATCGGCCCGCAGGGAAAGGTCTCGATCTCCAGATTCACGTCATAACCTTTCGCTCGACTAGAGATCTCGCTTCCGGAAAACGAGCATCGCGGCCAGCAGGAGGACAAAGGCGTAGGCCACCGCATACTGTACCGCAAAGGCGCTCGGCGGTGTGGTCGTGCCGAAGGGGTTCGGCCCCAGGAAGTTGACTGCCAGCCGCGGCTGCAAGAGGTAGCTGGCGAGCCGCCACATGCTGTCGCTCGGCACGATGATCGAGCTGATGACCCCGATGCGGATCAGCACCTCGTTGTTCAGCGCGGTGCCGATCTGCTCCACCAGCCCGCCGGTGATCGCCAGGCCGTAGAGCATGAAGACCACCACGCCGTTGGTGACCGTACTCAAGATCGTGCTGCCGAAGACGGTCAGGCTGAGCAGGATCAGCATCACCAGGACGATCAACAGCGTGCCCTGGGCGACGTTGGGAGGCGTGTAGTCGCCGACGAAGCGGGCGGTCAGGACGACCGCCGTCACCATGGCGACGATGTAGAGCGCCAGCATGCCCGCGAAGCCCAGGTACTTGCCGAGCACGATCTCCCACCGGCGGATCGGCTTGGGGACGATCGCCTGAAGCGTCCCGGCGTCGATCTCGCTGGCGATCGTGCCGACCGAGGCGAAGATGGTCATCACCCCGCTGAGGAAATTCACCGTCCAGAGGCCCAGCAAGACCATGGCGCTGGCGAAGATCTCGTACGCCCCCGGCGGCACCCCGCGCTCGGCCCGGCGAGCCTCCATCTCGCGCCAGTCCTCGACGAAGAGGTGAAACCCCCAGGCGTAGAGGACGACGAAGAGCAGGCTGAGGAGCAGCACGCCCCACACCAGCTTCTTGCGCAGCCCTTCCCGGAAGGTGAGCTGGGCGATGACCAGGGCCTTCATCGCGGCTCCGCGCCCTCGCGGCTGACGATGTCCACGAACACCTCTTCCAGCGTGCGGCGCTCCGGCACCACGCCGTAGACCGGCGCGCCGGCGCGCACCAGGTAGTCGACCGCCCGGGCGATCGCGGCCTCATCGGGGGCACGGGCGATGACCACCGGGCGCGGGCTATCGGACACCGCCTCGACCTGCACGTAGGTTGCCAGCCCGCCGACGACTCCGTCTGGCAGCGCGCCTAGCCGGAACTCGACCGTCAGCTCGCGGCTCAAGAGCTCGCTCATCGGCCCAGTCGCGACCACCCGGCCGTGGTTGACGATCGCTACCCGGTCGCAGACGCTCTCGACCTCGCTGAGCAGGTGCGAGTTGAGGAAGACCGTCACGCCCTCCGACTTCAGCCGCAGGATCAGCTCGCGCACGTCGCGGCGGCCCAGCGGGTCGAGCGCCGAGGTCGGCTCGTCGAGAAAGACGACCCGCGGGTTGTTCAGCAGGGCCTGCGCGATGCCGATGCGCTGCTGCATCCCCTTCGAATAGGTACGCACGCGCAGGTGGCCCACGCCGGCTAGCCCGACCAGCGCGAGCACCTCGGGGATGCGGCGGCGACGCTCCTCACGGCTCATCCCGTAGAGCTTGCCGTGCAGGTCGAGCAGCTCTTCGCCGCGTAGCCAGTCGTGGAAGCGGAACAGCTCAGGGAGGAAGCCGATCTGGCGGCGAGCTTCGAGATCTCCCAGCGGCCGGCCGAGGATCCGCGCCGTGCCGGCCGTCGGCTGGATCAACCCCACCAGCATCTTGACCGACGTCGTCTTGCCGGCGCCGTTCGGGCCGAGGAAGCCGAAGACCTCACCCTCGTAGACCTCGAGGCTCAAGTCCTCGACCGCGACCCGATCGCCGTAGACCTTACGCAGGCCCAAGGCCTCGATGACGGGCGTGGTGGAGACCGGCTGTGCCTGGCGCTGTGCCGAACCGGTGACGATCATGGCGGATGCTCCAGGGCAAGCCCAGCGGGCCCAAAGCCTGCTTGATCATAGCACGGCGACCAGAGCTGGCCGGGCGCGCAGCGGCCGGAGCCGATCTCCGGCCGCTGCGGGGTCTGGAGTTGGGGAGGAAATGGACGGGATGCGAGAGTCGTGATCTCCATCATCGCCGCGGCGAGCGCAGCGAGCACCATCAACGTACGGACTC
>BEIC01000203.1 GCA_002898875.1 bacterium HR26 | reverse complement strand
CAACAGAGCGAGCGCGCGCTCATGACCAGATCGGCTCGACATGTTCGAGCGCGTCGCGTATGGTTTCTGATCGAAACCGACTTCCGAGGATGAGAGGGGAAAGCGAGGCTGGCGATGAACGACAGTCGCGGTAACGCGATTCGCGAGCTGTACTTCGATTCCTTCGATGAAGCCATTGAAGCGATCGAGGCGGCCGAGACTCTCGGCTTCGCATACACGCTCGACTCCTATACGCGAATGATCAGTGAGGACGAGGGTGAGAGCCAATGGCGCCTGACGCTCTATGACTACTGGGACATGCCCGAAGAGGAGGATGTCGGCTGAGCGAGTGTTCGTGATCGCTCGAAGGATGGAAAACGCCGGACGGCGGTTACTCCGCCCGGCTCGCTTCGCTCCCCGAGCAGGATTCGAACCTGCAACCTTGCGGTTAACAGCCGCCTGCTCTACCGTTGAGCTATCGGGGACCGTATTCGCTTGTCGCCCGTAGATTCTGCCACATGGCAGGTGAATCCGTCAAGGCGGGTACCGGCCAGCTGCTGCCTAACCCTCCCCGCCACCAGCCACGCGATGTGCCAACTGCCCGAGGTGACACCGAGCTCCCACCGTCCGGCACATGCCGATATATCGCCCGCTCAGTAGAGGCGAGTTCTACCATCGCGATACGTGGCCAGGCATCGAACCCACCGTGCACTCCTCTGGGCCAGCAGCTCTCAACAGGCCCGAAAAGAACCCCTTGGCGGCCTCTCTCCCTATCCGACAGTCACTACCGTGCTCCGGTCGAGCGCGGCTAATAGCTCCCCTCTAAGGTGAGCCAGGTACGGATCCCGTCGATCACGCGGGCGCGACAGTCGAACCGGCAGCTCCGCTTGCACTGCCGCAGGCTTCCCACCGAGCACCAGTATGCGATCGGCCAGGTACGCCGCTTCGTCGACGTCGTGTGTCACCAGCACAACTGTGAAGCGACGCTCCGTCCACAACTCCATGAGATGGTCCTGGAGATGGATCCGGGTGAGGGCATCGACCGCGCTGAAGGGCTCATCTAACAGCAGGACATGAGGCGCCGTCACCAGGGCACGGGCGAGCGCCACCCGCTGGGCCATGCCGCCGGAGAGCTGGCGTGGCCACAGGTCGAGTGCGTGGGACAGTCCAACTGCCGCCAGCGCCTCCCGCGCGCGTTGCCGCCGCTCAGCCGCACGCTTGCCTGGCGCAACGAGCGCAACGTTGTCACACACGCGAAGCCAGGGAAGGAGTCGAGGCTCCTGGAAGACTACTGCCGTTCGCGGCGGCCCGTCACTGCCAGTCAGGTGAAACTTGACCTCCCCAGCACCGGCCTGGATCAGCCTCGCCAGCACTCGAAGGATCGTGCTCTTGCCTGTACCACTGGCACCAACGAGGGCGACGAACTCACCAGCCTCTACTGAGAACTCGAGATTCCGCAGAATCGAGTGTCCGGCCAGCGAGACCTCGACGCGTTCGATCTGGATCGTCGCTCCGCTCACACCTCCTCCTCCGCTGTCGCCACGGTATCCCGCCAGTGCAAGACGCGACGCTCAATCTCCTCCAACAGCGCATCCGACAGCCGACCGAGAGCGGCGAAGGCAATCAGGCTGGCGAGCACGCGATCGGGTCGCATCGTGGCCTGCCCCTCAACCAGAAGAAACCCCAGCCCATTGTTCGCCGCGATCAGCTCCGCCGCTACGACGAACATCCACCCTAGGCTCAACCCCGCCCGCAGCCCGGTGAAGATTCCTGGCAGCGCCGCGGGCAAGACGATGCGCCAGAGGATCGCTCCACCGCCGAATCCATAGGCTTGACCAACCTCCACCAGCCGGCGATCGACCCCCCCGACTCCGGCGACGGTATTAAAGTAGACGGGGAGGAATGCTCCTAACGCGATCAAGAGCACCCGCGCTTGCTCACCGATCCCGAACCAGAGCAGAAAGAGAGGCACCCAGGCCAGAGACGGTACTGCACGTACTCCCTGGACGGTGGGGTCGACGAGGCGCCGGAACGGCGGGGACATCCCCGCCATGATCCCGAGCAGGATCCCAGGGGCCGCTCCGAGCCCATACCCGGTGAGCAGGCGTCCCACCGTCGCCGTCACGTGCTGGATCAGCTCTCCGCGGACCAGCAGCTCGGCAAATGTATCCAGGACCTGCTGCGGTGGTGGTAACTGATGCGGCAGTACCCATTGCCGTTCGATCGCCAGCCACCAGAAGCCGAGCAGGCCAAGCGGGACGATCCAGGGTAGCGCCATTCGACCGGCACCGGTGCTCAAACGCCCGCTCTGCCCGCGCGGGCTCGCGCGTTGCCCGGCACGCCGGCTCTCTGCACGCAATGAGCGAAGGGCTGCCATGCTAGCTGCCTCCTCTCACACGTGCCAATGCGCGCTGTGCTGGGCCAGGCTCGATCAGTTCCTGAATCGCTCGATCGAGATCGGCATCACCAGGCACCAGGTTTTCCTTGACGATAAGCGGTTTGATCTCGCTGAGCAGTCTCCTTTGGGTATCTCCTGGCACCGGCTCCGGAAACGACGTTCGCTCCGTCAACACCTTGCGAGCGATCTCGTGCGAGAGCTTAGCCTCCTCGCTGAGAAGCTGAACGAGCTCCTCCGGATGCTCCAGGGCCCACTGCCGGCCGCGCTCGTAGAGGCCCAGCACTCGCTCAACGACGTCAGGATGATCCCTGAGGAATCCCTCCAGGACGTTCAGCGTGCCGTAGGTATTCCATTCGGGTCTGCGAAAGAAGAGCCGCACGCCGGCAGTCAGCTCAGCGTGTGCCATGTGCGGGTCGAGCCCTGCCCAGGCATCGACCTGTCCCTGCAGGAGGGCTTGCTCACCGTCCGGGTGCTGGAGGTGGATGAGTTGGACATCAGCCTGCGAGAGCCCAGCGCTGTCGAGCGCCCGCAGGAGGAAGAACCAGGGATCGGTGCCACGAGTCGCTGCGACTTTCTTCCCCTTGAGATCGGCTATCGTCTGGATCAGCGAGTCCTTTCCCGTGACCAGTGCCGTCCACTCTGGCTGGGAGTAGATCCAGACGGTCTTCAGCGGCACGCCATTGGCGCGTGCGAGCAGAGCAGCACTGCCAGCCGTCGACCCGAAGTGGACTGTGCCGCTGGCGGTATACTCGTTCGCCTTGTTACTGCCGAGGCTCAACACCCACTCGACCTCGAGGCCGTCGGGTTCGAATTCTCGCTCTACCCAGCCCTGGCGTCTCAGCACCAGGCTCACTGGGTTGTAATACGCATAGTCCAGGCGCAGTCTGTCGAGCTTCGATCCTCCAGAAGCCTGGGCGCCGCCCGCCTGCTCCTGGCTCCCGCGTGAGCCACATGCCGCGAAGAGGAAAGTTGATACCGCTCCACACGCGAGCGAGATGAACGATCGCCGGGTGTACATCAGCCCCATCCTCTCTCCCAAGCATCAGGAGCAGGATCACAACCCTGCAGCCGTGGCCATAACCACGGCTCTCCCCGATCGCGGGGTTGCATCGACCGGCCGCTATGGAAGCGGCTCAGCATTGGTCCGCGAGATCAGGCAACAATGCCCGTGCCCGCGGCGGGAAGCTCTTGCCTTTGACAGTGGCTGGAGAGACCAAGCGATCCGCTCAGCGCGGCGTTGGACAACAGAGGGTACAGTCGCAGATGCGCGGCCAGAAAGAGAAGACGCCGATCATCGTCGCGCACGGAGGAACCGGTGATCCAAAGGGAACAGCAGCACGCCGCTCAACCTCAACCCTGTACTTCACGGTAACCCGCGCCTCCCGATCCAAATCCCGCTGACGGCGGTAAGGAGGGGATGAGATGGGCAGTTAGGGAGTATAGGCATGGTGAACGCCATCGTCAAGTGAGGGCCGCACGAGTCGTCACACGGCGGTGATGCTACACTGCCCGTGACTATGCTTGCCGGTCTATACGCGGTTCGAGGCACAGGAGGAGACACGATGCTCGCGCTGTCACGGCAAGATGTGTACGAGCTCGTATCGATGCGCACCGCGATCGAGCTGATGAAGCAGGTGTTCCGCGACCTCTCGGCGGGCCAGACGGCCTCACCGCTGCGCACGCCGATCGAGGTGCCTGACGTCTCGGGGATCACGCTCTTCATGCCCGCCTACGTCCCCTCGGCTCCGGGACTGGGCGTTAAGGTGGTATCCGTCTTCCCCAACAACCGGGCGCTCGGCAAGCCGACCATCCACGCCATCGTGGTCATGGTCGACACGGCGACCGGTGAGCCATTGGCCGTGCTCGACGGCACGTACCTCACCGCGCTCCGCACCGGCGCCGCCTCTGGCGCAGCGACCGACCTCCTGGCACGCCCGGACGCGCGCGTGCTCACCTGCATCGGAGCAGGTGCCCAGGGTCCCACTCAAGCCTGGGCCGTCACCTGCGTCCGGCCGATCGAGACTATCTACGTCTACGACATCAACCAGGACGCCGTCGCCAGCTTCGAACAGCGCCTGCGCCAGCTCGAGCCGTCGCTCGCGGCACGCGTGATCCCCGTCGGTGACCTGGCGACCGCTCTCCGCGAGTCGGACGTGATCTGCACGGCGACGACCTCCCGCTCGCCGGTCTTCTCCGATGCCGACCTGAAGCCTGGCGTGCACATCAACGCCATCGGTGCCTTCACGCCGGAGATGCAGGAGATCCCCCCGGAGACGGTAGCCAGGGCCTACGTGGTGGTGGATTCGATCGAGGCTGCGCTTGCCGAGGCCGGCGACCTGATCAAACCGCTCAACCAGGGACTGATCTCCC
>BEIC01000202.1 GCA_002898875.1 bacterium HR26 | reverse complement strand
GCCTGCCAGCGACTGGAGGGGCGGCTGCGGCCGGCGATCGAGGCGGCGCTCTCCGAGTTGCTCGGCCGGCCGGTGACGATCCAGGCGGTCGTGATCCAGGAGTGGCTCAGCCGGCGGAGCCTCGACTTCTCTCCGCCCGGCCAGGATGAGCCGCCAGCTTCGCACAGCGAACCCGGCTCGCGCGTCGCCAACGGCCACTCGCACGAATGATGACGGTGCCCCGGATTGGGAGTGGCCCGTGCCTGGTGCTCCCCACCGTCGAGGTCGGGGTGTGAGGGCAGGCGCGGCGGATCAGCATGGGCCGGCTATGGTGGCCAGGCTAGTCTCCGGGCAGCGGTCCCTGGCGCGGGAGGCCCTGGTAACCACTAGGGAGGCGTGGCGATGAACGAGCACTCTCGCTTTGTGCACCGTGCCCATTGTCCATAGGGGAATACTCGTGCTCTAGAACGGATGATCGGCTACCTGGCGAGGCGGCCCACCGGCGCCGGGAAGGAGAGAGACGAGGCAGATCTGAGAGAGTGCCGACCTGCCAGCAGCTGTGACGTGATGTGCTACAGTCTGGCCTCGCCTGAGGGGCTCGGGGGCAGCAAGTTGCTCCTCGATCCCTACACTAACCTGATGACCGAGGCCTGCCAGGGCGACCTGCGAGCGAGGGGGCTCGGCAGCGTTGTTACCCACCGGCACGTTCGGCGAAGCATCGTGATGCCTGGTTGCTGTCTCTCAAGTTGAACGCTTCGCGGATAGCCGCCCGCTGCAAGTGATGAATCGCCTGCGCCAGGTCTTCGGGAGTGTAAGGTCGATGCTCCTCCAGCCACCATTGCACCAGCGCAATCTGCGCCCCCGTGAGATAGTTCGCCAGTACGTCGAGTGGAATAGTGATGGCGCCTTCGGCAAAGGCAGTGCGCAGGCACGCTTCGATTTGCCGCGCGCACCGGTCATGGATTCGCCGGAGGATGAGTGGACTATCCTTCACATAGCTCAGAAAGATAGGAGACAGCAGCGCCCGCGCGTCTTCGAGATGCCGGTACGCCGATACCATCTCCGGCGGCGCTTCCGGTGACAGCAAGTCTTCTCGGGATAGGGGACAGAGCCGGAACTTGCTGACAACGGCTTCGTGACAGCTCATGAATAGCTCGTCTTTGCTACTGTAGTGCAGATAGAAGGTGGTGCGCCCAACGTTGGCGCGATTCACGATATCCTGAACCGTGATCGCATCGTATCCGCGTTCGCTGATCAGTTCGATCAGCGCTCTTTGCAGCCGTTCGCGCGTGCGTTGGACTCGCCGATCGGTCTTCGCCATAAAGCACCCTTCGCCGGAGATCGATCGCGTTCCCCGTGTATGAGCAGCACGACGTTCCCGAACAATTCGTTCAAGTTGTTCATAAATGAACAGACCTCACATGCTGATCATTGATTACCATCTGCGGAATATCGTATCAACCTTCTGAATCAAGGCGTCACGTCGCCCACCCTTGGTGACCTGATCCAGGCGGCGACCGCGCCTAAGCGATCAGGAGGATCAAACCGATGCACTCGCTTCGCGACGAAATCACGCAGTCGTTTCGTACTGCGCCTCTCTTCGCGCTTGCTGTGCTGCTCACTCTCGGCGTAACCGGGATCATCGGGCTGATGGTCTTCCTGATGGTCGTGCTGAAGCATGGCTTTCTGGGCATCACGCACGGCACAGACCCGTCCCACCGCGTCCACGATCTCACGTTCGGATTCCTCTTCGGGGTCACTGTCATGGGGCTGCTCGCTCAGCTCCGGCGGCCCTGGGCGAACGTCGCTGGTATGCTGATGGCGCTCATCCCCTGGGGCGGGCTGCTGCTGGCCGGTATCCTCTCTGCAGACGTGTACAGAGTGATGGTGATCAACCCGTCGCGATTGGTCGCCCCGGCAACGGTCATTACCGCACTTCTTCACCCGACCGGACGCGCTTTCTTCCGCTCGTTCAGCGTCTCACGAGTGAACTGGGTGATGCTCGCCCTGGTCATCATCGCGTCCGTACCGCTGCTTGCGTTCACGATCGTTAACATTCGTCTGCAGCGAACCGTCCCCGACGACCACGCCGCCATGGGCCACTACGGTTTCATGGCCGCGTTCGGCTTCACCGTGATCGGGGTGAGTCTCCTAGCGAGCCTGCGGCCCGACGGCTGGCGTCTTACGGCATGGGTCGCCGGTATCCTCCCGACGCTCCTCGGGCTGGTCTCACTGGCATACCCTGGCAACGCCTCGAGCCTCAACCGGGCTTGGGCGCTCGCAGCCATCGCCTGGGGCATCCTGTTCATCGTGGTGGCCGAGCTCACCCAGGCGGTGAGGAGTCCGAAGCACCTCAGGTCCGAGTTGAAGGGCGACGCTGGCATGGAACCTGATCGTGAACCGGCCACCGGCACACCACACCGAGTGAACCTCTTTGGGGTCATCCTCCTCATCCTGCTTCTGCTGTTCATGATCATGATGCTCATCGGTGGTGGTCACGGCCCTGGTCGCCACCTACCGTTCGGTGACAGTGGCGGCTACCCCTGGCCGCTGCTGTGAAAAGCCTAATCTCCCGAGCGCGGCCGCCCGATCGGTGCAGGCCGGCGTTCGCCCTCCGCTCTCGGCTTGCCGGCCGGGAGCGCCTGCCAGAGCCAGATCGCGGCGGCCAGCAGCAGGGCACCCAGCGCCACGAAGGCCACGCGGATGCTGAAGGCCGCCGCCAGCGCCGTTCCACCCAGCGGCCCGACGAAGCCGCCCACCGCGGTCGCGGTAGTGGTGAACCCGTAAACGGTGCCTCGCCGCTCCGGTGGCGTGAGGTGGGCGATCAGCGCGTTGGCGGTCGGCAGCATCCCGCCGGAGGCGATGCCGAAGGCGGCCTGCAGCAGGACCAGATGGGTAACCGACTGCGCCACGGCGAGCGGCAGGTAGGTCAACGCGGCGAGCAGGCTGGTGGCGATCAGCAGTCCGCGGACGCCGAACCGGTCGCCGGCACGGCCGATGACGACGGCAGCGACCGCGCTGGTGAGCCCGGCGATGCCGATCGAGAGGCCGGCCAGCGAGTTGACCGCGCCCGATCCCCGGGCGAGTTGCTCGACCATCAGCGGGACGATCGGCTGGAGCGCGCCGCTCGCGCTCCGCAGGGCCAGCAGGCCGACGATCACCGCCAGCAGCGCCGGCTGCCAGAGCAGGGTGATTGTGGAGAGCCTGGCGCTCCGGCCGCCAGGCTCCGGGGCCGGCCGCTCGAACTCCTCCTGGACCAGCAGAAGTACGATCCAGCCGCCGATGAAGAGCATCGAGCCGGCCAGCAGGAAGGTGATGCGGTAGCCGAAAGTGTCGGCCAGCACACCGCCGAGCAGCGGACCGACGGCCGAGCCGGAGAAGACGGCCATCTGCATCAGTCCCAGCCCGTAGCCGAGCCGCTCCTTCGGCACCGTGCTGGCGGCGAGGGTCGTCGAGGCCGCGACGGTGCCGGTGAACGCTCCCTCGACGAAGCGGAGCGCCAGGAGCTGCCAGGGACTGGTGGCCAGCGCCATCAGCGAGATCGTCAGCGACCCGGCGAACATGGCGCGGAGCACCATGAGCTTGCGCCCGTAGCGATCGGCGAGCGTGCCCCAGATCGGGGCCGTGATCGCCATGATCGCTGCTCCGCCGGCGTTGATGGCGCCGGCCCAGAGCGCCTGCTGCTCGAAAGTCTTCGCGCCGAGCTCGGCGACGTAGAAGGGGAGGAAGGGGGTTCGCAGGCTAAACCCGACGATCGTCAGCGTCTGGGCGACCCACAGCGCGTAGAGCGTTCGTCGCCACGATCGCGGCACCTCACTCACGAGTGGCCATGTCTCCTCCGCCCGGGCCCGATCTCTCTGCCGCGTCGATCGTACCGATCGGGCCGTCGTTCCCCCGCAGCCGGAGACCCGCGAGCCAGTCTACGCCGCGTGCGCTTGCCTCGCAACCGTCGAGTCGTACTAAAGTGCCTCCGGCTCCGCAGCCGTTGACGCCGCGTGTCGCGGCTGCCAGACTGCAGCTATCCCGGCGAGTGCTCGCGCCGGTGCAGGCCCTGTAGCTGGACGAGAGACTCCCCTGATCCGGTCGAGCGCCGCCGGGATAGGCCCCGAGACCAGACGAGGCTGTACGATCCAGATAAGTATCGCCAGTGTCGCCTGACCCGGCACCACACTCTCGAAGGAGGCCGCCATGTCTGCCCAGCCGTTCCACCTCGAGGAGACGACGATCGACCGTATCCATGCCGCCCTGCGCTCGCGCGAAATTACCTGCCGCGAGCTGGTCGAGCGCTACCTGGCGCGCATTGACGCCTACGATAAGAAGGGACCGGAGATCAACGCGATCATCACGGTGAACCCGCGAGCGCTGGACGACGCCGACGCCCTGGATCGCTCCTTCCAGCAGACCGGAGAGCTCTCCGGCCCGCTCCACGGTATCCCGGTCCTGCTCAAGGACCAGGTCGAGACGAAGGACATGCCGACGACCTTCGGCTCGATCGCCTTCAGGGAGTACCTGCCGGCAGATGACGCGACCATCGTGAAGAAGCTGCGCGCGGCGGGTGCGATCATCCTCGCCAAGACCAACCTGCCCGACTTCGCCACCTCCTGGTTCACCTTCTCCTCGGCCGGCGGCGAGACCAAGAACCCCTACGCGCTGGACCGCGACCCCGGCGGCTCGAGCAGCGGCACCGGCGCCGGCGTCGCCGCCAACCTCGGCGCCGTCGGCATCGGTGAGGACACCGGCGGCTCGATCCGCGTGCCCGCCTCGTTCAACAGCCTCGTCGGCCTGCGGGTCTCGACCGGCCTGATCAGCCGG
>BEIC01000201.1 GCA_002898875.1 bacterium HR26 | reverse complement strand
GTCTGCAATCCATGCCCAGAAGTCGCGGGATATCCGGAACCTCGGGGACCTACGGGACGAGGTGAGGAACCGGTAGCCTGCCGTAGTCGCGATCGAACGAGGCCACGCCGTCATCGCGCGCGGCGGCCCAGCAGGTTAGATAGGCATCGTCGAAGTCAATGTTGCGCTCTGCCATCAGATCGAGCGCAGCGAGCACGTTTTCCTCGTCATGGACAGCGAGCGCTTCCAAGCTGAGGACGATGCCCAGCTCCCGCCTGATCTCCTCGCGCGTATACGCGTACAAGCTGCGCAGGACGTAGGTTGCCTCTGCGACGTGCAGCGGGTGGACAGCCAGCGAGAGTGCTCCACTCTCAGCTTGCTCGACCAGCGCCAGCGCGCGCTCGAATAGCTCAGGCGGACTCTTCGTGACGAGCCGGAGCAGCACGTTGGTGTCGAGCCAGTAGCGCACCGGTTAGCCTCGCCGCTCTCGCTCGGCCAGAGCCTGCGCGAGCGCTGCCTGCTCCTGCTCGAACCCGGCGAAGGGAATCCGGCTACCCCGGAGCAGATCCCGGAGCTGGGCTGCACGATAGCGACGGAGCGGGCGCAGCCGGATCTCGTCATCGACGACGCTGACCTCGAACTGATCACCCTCGCGCAGCGCGAGCTGCTGCCGCACAGCCTTCGGAATCGTAAGCTGTCCCTTACTCGTGAGCGTTGTTCTGACCATGAGTGTCATCTCCTTACTCTATGCACATTGTAAGATAGACCATGCAGGACTGCAAGCAGGAGCCGGCGCTGAAGTAGGGGCTTAAAGCCTCCCCGCAGGGGCTGGCGCACCAGCGAGCCTGCTTCAGCGGGTTCTCCATGGTATACGGCGATTCCGTGGAGTGCCCCTTCAGCCGGCGTTGACGGGTGAGCGCGGGCCCCAGTCCCGCGCCACGCGATGCCGCAGGATCGCGGCTGACACGGCGTGCAAGCGTGAGAGACGCTCAGCAATCGCGATCGTTGCCAGCCTCCCGGCACGCCGCTACGCTTGAGTGTCGTCAGAGTCTCGCAGGAGGTTGCGGCCGTGCAGGTCTGGCTCGGGTTCAGCCAGGTGGTGCTCTGGGGCTTCGCCGCCACCCTGATCCTGACATTGATGCTGCGCGGCAGCCAGGCGATCGGGCTGACGCGGATGGATCTGCCCCTCATCCTCGGGTTGATGCTGACCCCCGACCGCGAGCGAGCCAAGACGCTCGGCGTGCTGGTGCACGTCATCAATGGCTGGCTCATCGCCTTCCTGTATGCCGCCTATTTCCGGCTCCTGGGCCGGCCGAGCTGGGATTCGGGCGCGCTGCTCGGAGCGATCCACGGGCTGGTCGTCCTGATGGTTGTGCTGCCGGTCTTGCCCGGCATCCACCCGCGGATGGCCAGCGACGCGACCGGCCCCGAGCCGACGCGCAACCTCCAGCCGCCTGGCTTCCTGGGGCTGAACTACGGAAGGCAGACCGCGATCGTGACGCTGCTCGCGCACGTGATCTACGGCCTCCTGCTCGGCCTGACGCTCGGCTGGCGGCCGTAGCCCACCCTGTCTCAGGAGGCGGCGATCGACACGGGCAAGCGCTCTCGGCCGCTCAGCTCCTCCAGTGCCAGTGCCGTATCCACCAGGCCGATGTGGCTGAACGCCTGGGGAAAGTTCCCGAGCTGCTCACCGCTCGCCGGGTCGATCTCCTCGGCCAGCAGCCCCAAGTCGTTCGTGCGCTTCAGCAGGCGCTCGAAGTGCTCGACTGCCCGATCGAGCTGGCCGATGCGGGCCAGCGCCTCGGCCAGCCAGAAGGAGCAGATCACGAAGGCACCCTCCGGGCCCGGCAACCCGTCCTCGCGGAGATAGCGATAGACCAGCTCACCGCGCGCCAGGTAGCGAGCGATCGCCTCGACGGTGCCGACGACACGGGGATCGCGTGGCGAGAGAAAGCAGTCAGTGAGCGCAAGCACCAGCAGCGCTGCATCGAGTCCATGTCCGGGCACGCTGACGAACGCGCCCAGCTCCGGGTCGTAGCCGTACCGCAGCACCCATTCCTCGATGGCTGCCTCAGTGCGGGCGATCTCTGCCTCAGGGATCGAGAAGCCATCGAGGCGGGCCAGCTCGCGCACCCGACGCAGGCCGACGGCGCACATCGCCTTGGAGTGGACGTGCTGTGCCCGGCCGGAGCGGACCTCCCAGATACCGTCGTCGGGCTCCTTCCAGCGCCGCATGATCACCTGCGCCAGACCGCGGATCAGGGCGTGGTCATCGCGCTCGAGCGGCCGGCCGGTACGCCGGTAGATCGCGAGCGCGTCCAGCACCTCGCCGTAGACATCAAGCTGGAACTGCCTGGACGCGTCGTTACCGACGCGCACCGGGCGCGAGCCCCGGTAGCCCTCGAGGTCGGTCAGCAGTCGCTCGGGCAGATGCGTCTCGCCGTAGATGGAGTAGACCACGTGCAACTCCGGATGGGTGAGCCGGGTGGCGTGGAGCAGCCAGTCGACGAAGGCGTCGGCCTCGCGGTGGAAACCCAGGTTCAGCAGCACGCGCACGGTGAAGGCCGCGTCGCGCAGCCAGCAGTAGCGGTAGTCCCAGTTGCGCACGCCGCCGATATGCTCGGGCAAGGAGGTGGTCGGCGCGGCGATAATCGCCCCTGAGGGAGCGTAGATCATCAACTTGAGCGCCAGAGCGCTGCGGATCACCGCGTCGCGGTACGGCCCGCGGTACCAGCAGTGCCCGACCCAGGCCTGCCAGAAGTCCTCGGTCAGCCGCTCGAGGAGGTCGAAATGCTGGGGGATCGGCAGCTCAGCCGGGGCTTCCGGCGAGTAGGCCAGGGCCAGATCGAGCCGCTGGCCATGCTCGAGTGTGATCGACCCGGTCACGGTGCCGCCGCGGATCTCAAGCGGCACCTGGCTGTAGAGGATGCAGACCTGATCAGCCCAGCCGATCGAGTACCAGGCAGGTCGCAGTCGCCGCACCTCCGGCGTATATCGACCGAAGTTCGGACGCAGGCGGACGGTGACCCGCAACGTGACACGGCCGGCCAGGCAGCGCAAGCGACGAAGCAGCATACGGTACGGGACCGGGATTATCCGCTTCTGGCGCTCGGTGAGCGCCGGCATGAAGTCGACGACCAGCACGCGGCCGGAGGCGGTGCTGAACTCGGTTTCCAGGATGTTCGTGTCAGGGCGGTAACGATGAGAGGTCTCGGCCGGCTCCAGCGGCTCGATGGCGAAGTAGCCCCCCAGGTCGGCATCGAGCAGCCGGGCGAAGACGGGGTCACTGTCGAAGCGGGGCAGGCACCACCAGTCGACCGAGCCGCGCCGGGAGACCAGCGCGATGCTGCGGCCATCGCCGATCACGCCGTAGTCGCTGATCGGCGGATAGCGCGCGTCGAGCGCGGTCGTCTCCCTCGTCTGCCCAGGCGGTAGTGACGACATCGGCCGCGATGCCCCTCGCTCTGGCTTCCAAAACTCCGGCATGCATGGTACTATGCGTGGCTACCGGTTGCTGTTCGGTGTGCTTTGCTGAAGGGTGGAGCCGTCATGGAGGAGGGGCGTAACCGCTACGTGCTCTGGGAGATGACCTGGCCGGAGCTGGAGGCGGCCAGCTCGGAGATCAGCCTGGTGGTCATCCCCGTCGGGTCGACCGAGCAGCACGGGCCGAACACGACGTTCGGGACCGATAGTATCCGGGCGTACGAGTTCGCGCTGCGCCTGGCCGAGCGGCTCTATCCCGAGGTGCTGGTGGCGCCGGTGATGCCGTATGGCGTCTCGCCGCACCACATGAGCTTTCCGGGGACGATCACGCTCGCGCCGGAGACGTTCACCCAGGTGCTCTACGAGGTGGTCGAGAGCCTCTCTGAGCACGGGTTTGACCGGTTCCTGTTTATCAATGGGCATGGCGGCAACCGGCCGGCGCTCGATCTGCTGGTGGCGCGCCTGCGCCGCGAGCTGGACGTGCTGGCAGCCTGGGCCTCCATCAGCGAGCTGGCGAGCGATGTGGTGCAGGCTGGCAAGACGGCGGCGGTGATCGGTCATGCGTGCGAGAGCGAGACCAGCCAGCTCCTCTACCTAGCGCCGTGGGCAGTGCGCACCGAGGCGCTGAGCCCGGGGGAGCTCCTGCAGCAGGAGTACCCGCACGCCCGCTGGTCGGGACCGGTACACGTACCCTATACCTTCGACGAGATCACCGCCAACGGCGCGCTCGGCGACGCGCGGGCGGCGTCTGTCGAGTTCGGCGAGCGAATCATCGAGACGGCGCTGGATCGGCTGGTCGAGTTCATCGAAGCCTTCGTCGAGGAGGGCGAGTACGACGAGGACTTCGAGCTCGAAGGAGACGAGCGCATCTAACGGGCTGCCGGCCCGCAGCGACCTTGGGAAGCGCCGGCTGCCTGGGCTAGAATGGAGCCGTCGACACTCGCGGCGCTTGTGATCGGCGCTCGCTTATCTATGCGTACGGGCTACGATAGATTGCCGTTCGATAGCCTCTGCGTGCTCCGCACGGTCGTGTCGAGCACGGCTCGCGCGCTGAGGCCGTGCCGGCACGCCAGCGCTCCCCCTAACCCTAATGGGCGGCTTCCGGCACCTGCCTGCTCGCCCGGCTTGACGGCCTAAGCCTCGATAGCCCGGCCGGACGCAGGCAGCCCCGGAGGCCGCCGCGCAAGCCCCGTTCATCACCCAACGAGAGACCGTAAGGAGAGGTACTGCCGTGCGAAGTGATCGGCATGCCGTGTTGCGTGACAAGCGAATCGCCTTCATCGGTTGCGGCGTCATGGGCGAAGCGATAGCGTCGGCCCTGCTGCGGGCAGAGCTGGTCAGCGT
>BEIC01000200.1 GCA_002898875.1 bacterium HR26 | reverse complement strand
CCAGCCATCAGCGGCTCGCGCTCGAACACGTTCTCCGGGCCGAGCAGTTCCCGGCCGACTTCCTGCACCAGCGCCGTCAGCGCTGGGTCGTTGCGCATGGCCGGGTAGCCGCGGAGGTAGACGGTCTCCGCCCGCGCGCGCATGCCCTGAGCGATACCGGAGGCCAGCTCAGCGACCCGCCGCTCGATGTGGTCGCGCACGTCCGGGCTGTAGGTGCGCACCGTCCCCTCGAGCGTGGCGTGGTCGGGGATGATGTTGGTGGCGGTGCCAGCCTGGAGCTTGCCCACCGTGATAACTGCCGCTTCCAGCGGGTCGACCTCGCGGCTGACGAGCGACTGGAGTGCGACCACGATGTGTGCCGCCACCACGATGGGATCGACCGCCCCCTGCGGCCGCGCGGCATGGCCACCGACTCCCCGCACCGTGATCTTGAACGTGTCGGCCGACGCCGTGACCGGCCCGGCGGAGACCGCGATCTGCCCGGCCCGCCGGCCGACGTCGACGTGCAGCGCCACCGCGGCATCGACCGGTGGATCTTCCAGCACGCCGTCGTGGATCATCGCCAGCGCGCCGCCGGGCCCCTCCTCGGCCGGCTGGAACATCAACTTGACCGTACCGGCGAAGTGCTCGCGCAGCCCGTTGAGCACCTCGGCTACCCCGAGCAGGACCGTGGTGTGGACATCGTGCCCGCAGGCGTGCATCACGCCGGGGCGAGTCGAGCGGTAGGGAGTCTCGTTCTGCTCCTCGATCGGCAGCGCGTCCATATCCGCGCGCAGGAGCAGCGTCTTGCCCGGCCCCTTCTCGCCGCGAATCAGCGCGACGACCCCGGTACCGCCGGTCGCCGGGCCCGGCGTGATCCCGGCGGCCGCCAGCGCCTCCGGCGACATGAAGAGCGAGCGCCCATCGCCACCCACCCCTGTCCGGTGCTCGATCCCGAGCTCGCGGAGGTGCCCGGCCACCAGTCGGGACGTGTTCACCTCCTGCAGCGAGAGCTCGGGGTTCATGTGCAGGTAGCGCCGGGTCTCCCGCAACCAGGCGTCCAGCTCAGGCGTGACGCGCACCAGCTCGGCCAGGCTCACCGCTCTTCTCCCTCCCGTCCTCATGCCGGTTCTTCCGGCCCCCATAGTAGCACCCGCGCCTAAGAGCGCGATAAGAGGCCATGGCTGAGATCACCCGATCCATTGGGGCACGGGTGGGATCACACGCTAGATCGAGAGGTTGGTAGTATTAGTGAGTGAGGGGCCGGCCAGGCGTAGCGGTACCGGCTCGGAAGATAAGCGTACGAGACTCTCCTGAAGGTGAGTGTACATCTCCTCACTGGCATCTTCAGCATCGTCGTCGTCGATCTGGTTCTGAGCGGCGACAACGCGCTGGTAATCGGCATGGCGGCCCACCGGCTGCCGCCTCGCCAGCGCCGCTGGGCGATCATCCTGGGCGGCGCCGGGGCGATCGCTCTTCGGGTCACTTTCACCGCGCTGGCGGCCGTGCTGCTGGCGATCCCGCTGCTCGAGGCCGGCGGCGGGCTGCTGCTCACCTGGATCGCCTACAAGCTGCTGCGCGAGGAGGCGAGCGAGCACAACATCGTGGCCTCCGAGTCGTTCTTCGGCGCGGTGCAGACGATCACCCTGGCCGATCTGGTCATGAGCCTCGACAACATGCTGGCGGTCGGCGGCGCCGCGCACGGTAGCATCGAGCTGCTCATCTTCGGCCTGCTCCTCTCCATGCCGCTTCTGCTGTTCGGGAGCAGCCTGGTGGCCCGCCTGCTCAACCGCGTCCCCAGCCTGCTCTGGCTCGGTGTGCTGGTGCTGACGGTCACCAGCGCCCGTATGCTGGTGGACGACCCGCTGATCGCCCAACGGCTCGGTAACGAGCTTCACCTGCCGGCCCTGGTCATCCTGGCCGCCGGCCTGACCGGGCTGGTGACCACTCCGGCCGTCCTGCGCTGGCGGCGCACCAGGCGGCCCGCCTCGGAGCCCTCCGAGGCCGATTGACCGTCCAGAGCGGGAGACTGCCTGACCACCCGCCCAGCAGCCCTGGCACACGCGGGCTCAGCTCCGCATCGGCGCGGCGACAGCCGGAATCACGGTAGAATTGGGTGTGGAGGGAATCCGGCGCCGATCGCGATCGGTGACTTGCCGCATGCTGGAGGAACCCACTGGGCACGTGCAACAGGTAGAGACGGAGCCTACGGCCCGCCTAGCTCAGAGTCTCGACCGGTTGGCCGAGGATCTGGCACGGCTCAAGGAAGTCCACCTGGAAGCGGCCTATCGGCAGAAAGCGCCTGCCCTGTTCGGCAGCCCACAGCTCCTGTATGTGCGCGCACTCTCGTGGACTACGGTGGATCGCCTGCTCGAGCGCGCCATCGACGAGGGTCGCATCACTTGGGACGAGCGCAAGGCCATCATGCAGGCAGACCTGGTCGTCCGCGGCCGCACGCCTGAGGCCGAACAGCTCTACCTGGTGGTCGAGATCTCCTGGGGCGTGGGCACGACCGACATCGCGCGGGCGATCGAGCGGGCGGGCTACCTGCGCAAGGCCGGATTCCCCGCGCGCCCGGCGGTCGCCGGCCGCTGGCTGAGCCCCGACGCGCGGCGGATGCTGGACGCCCTCTCCGGCGACGATCGGCCGGTCATCGTGCTGGACGGCACCATCGAATGGAACGGCAGGAGCTGAGCGGTGGCTCTCGTCGCCTGCGCGAGCCTCCGGGCTCCATCCGAGGAGTGAGCCGAAGCATGTACCGAGGACGGTTCCCCTACGGGCGCCACGACCGGGCGCCGCAGCCGGAGATCACGGTCGATGACCTCTCTCGGATCTACGTCGTGGTCCCGCGCGACGACGGGCCGGGCACCGAGAACGTCACGGTCGCGCAGATGAGCGACCGGCAGTTCCGCGAGTGGATCGTGGCCAAGGGGGAGATGCACGGGGTGCCGATGATCGCCCCGATGGGCCGGATCGGCCACGAGACTCGGGCGCGGATGATCAACTGGCTGATCAAGCACGGCGTCCGCATCTACATGGTGCCCAAGGCAGAGCCGGAGGCATAGGCGCGGCACCGCTCAGCGCCCGGCGATCTGGCGCAGGGCGAAGAGCAGGTTGGCCGGGCGCTCGGCCAGGCGCCGCATGAAGTAGGGATACCAGTGCCGGCCGAAGGGCACGTAGACGCGCATGGCGTACCCCTCGCGCACGAGCTGCTCCTGCAAGTCCCTCCGCACCCCGTAGAGCATCTGAAACTCGAACTTCTCGCGGCCGATCCCCATCCGCCTGGCGAAGCCCTTGGCCACGCGGATGATCGCCTCGTCGTGCGTGGCGATGGCGACGAACCGCCCGAACTCCAGGAGCAGCTCCATCTGCCGGCGATAGGCAGCATCCACCGCCCGTTTCGAGGGATAGGCCACCGTCGGCGGCTCGGCGTACGCGCCCTTGACCAGCCGTACCCGCGCCTGGCGCTCGATCGCCTGGCGCACGTCGCGCTCGGTGCGGTAGAGGTACGCCTGGAGCACCAGCTCGATATGGTCACCGTAGATCGGGTGGAGGCTGTAGAAGAGATCGAGCGTCCGCTGGGTGTAGGCCGAGCTCTCCATGTCCACCGCCACGGAGTTCCCCAATTTCCGGGCGTGGGCGACGATCGACTCCAGGTTCTCCCGGCAGAGCTCGTCGCTGATATCGAGCCCCAGCATCGTGAGCTTCACCGAGATCGTGCTGTCGATGCCGCTGCCGGCGATCCGATCCAGCACGATGCGATAGGTCTCGGTCGCAACCCGCGCCTCGTGCTCGTCGGTAACGTTCTCGCCCAGGACATCGAGCGTGGCTGACATGCCCCGCCGGTTCAGCTCGCGGACAGCCTCGACGGCTTCCTCCAGCGTCTCGCCCGCCACGAAGCGGCGAACCAGCGGCTGGGTGACCGGCGCGCTCCTGACCAGCTCGGCCACCTGCGGCTGGCGGGCTAGCCAGAGCATCGCCGTCCGGAGCACGGGCATGGCGCTTTCCTCCTCGCGCGAACGCACGCTCATTCCCCCGACCAGGCATTGTACCCTACTCCTCCGAGAACCCCTCTCCCGAAGGGAGAGGGGCCAGGGGTGAGGGAAAACTGCCACGAACACTCGTTCTAGGACGTGCTAGAATCAGCCGGAGCGAGCGGGAGACGCCATGACGACGCTGCCCGACCAGGCCTGGGTCACCACTATCCGCGACAGCCTCTACGACCGGATCCCGTTGACCGCCGCCGAGGCGGCGCTGATCGGCACCTCGGCCTTCCTGCGGCTCGACCGGATCCAGCAGCTCGGCTTCGTCAGCAAGGTCTGGCCGGGCGCCAAGCACACCCGCTTCGAGCACTCGCTCGGCGTCATGCACCTGATGCGCCAGGCTGTCGCCTCCGTCCGGCGCTACGACCGCGAGGGGTTGATCGACGACGCGGCCGCCCGGGCTGCCGTCGCCGCCGCGCTGCTCCACGACATCGGGCACTACCCGTTCAGCCACGCGATCGAGGAGCTCGGCCCGCCGGTGCTCCCGCACGAGGAGGTCGGCCGCCGGTTGATCCAGTCCGGCGAGATCGCCGAGGTGCTCGAGCGCGAGTGGCGGGTCGACCCCGCCCGGGTGGCCGACCTGGTGGCTCCCCGCGGCAAGCTACCCCCGGCCGACCGGCTGCTGCGCGGCCTGCTGAGCGGCCCGCTCGACGTCGACAAGCTCGACTATTTGCCGCGCGACGCCCGCCACTGCAACGTCCCCTACGGCGGGGTGGACACGCCCCGGCTGCTCGACGCCCTCCGCCCGGCGATCGTCCAGGGCCAGCGGCGCATCGTCGTCACCGCCAAGGGGGTCAGCCCGCTGCACTCGCTGATCAACGCCCGTCAGGAGATGTTCGACAACGTCTA
>BEIC01000199.1 GCA_002898875.1 bacterium HR26 | reverse complement strand
CCCTGGCGGCACAGCCACGTGAGCACGGGCAGCAAGGAGAGCTGCCCGGCCGTCATCAGCAGAACTAGGCAGTCGTAGCCAGGCGTTCCAGCGCCCGCTCGCGCACCAGCCGACCGAACTCGACCGTGCCGATCGGCTGCGTCCCCGGACCGGCGAGATCTGCCGTGCGGACGCCGGCATCGAGCACGTCGGCCACCGCGCCCTCGACCGCGGTTGCAGCGGCCTCCAGCCCCAGCGTCCAGCGGAGCAGCATGGCGGCGCTCAGGAGCGCGCCGATCGGGTTGGCGGTGCCCCGGCCGGCGATGTCCGGCGCTGAGCCGTGGACCGGCTCGTAGAGGCCGAAGAGCCGCGCCGGCGAGCCAGGCCGGGAGGGCGGCTCGCCGTGCAGGCTGGCCGAGGGCAGCATGCCCAGCGAGCCGGCCAGCACCGCCGCCTCGTCGCTCAGGATGTCCCCGAACAGGTTCTCCATCACCAGCACGTCGAAGTCGCGCGGCCGGCTCACCAGCCGCATGGCGCAGGAGTCGACCAGCGCGTGCTCCAGCACGACGTCCGGGTAGCGGGACGCCACTTCGGTCGCCACCTCGCGCCAGAGCTGCGAGGTGTTGAGCACGTTGGCCTTGTCCACGCTGGTCACCTTGCGGTGCCGCTCGCGGGCCAGGCGAAACGCCAGATCCACGATGCGGGCGATCTCCTCTTCAGTGTAAGGAAGGGTATCGACCGCGCGCCGGCCCTCCGGTCCGCGCACCAGCTCGGAGGGCTGGCCGAAGTACAGCCCTCCGGTCAGCTCGCGCACCACCAGCAGGTCGACCCCGCGCACGATCTCGGGCTTGAGCGGCGAGGCGCCGGCCAGGGCGTCGAAGACCTTGACCGGCCGCAGGTTGGCGAAGAGCCCCAGCTCCTTGCGCAGCCGGAGCAGCCCAGCCTCCGGCCGGGTCGCCTTCGGCAGGTGATCCCACTTCGGCCCGCCCACGGCACCCAGCAGCACCGCGTCGGACTGCCGCGCCGCCTCGATCGTCTCCTCGCGCAGCGGCGTGCCGTAAGCATCGATGGCCGCGCCGCCGATCAGGTCCTCGCTGAAGCTGAAGTACAGGCCAGTCGCCGGTCCGAGCGCCTCCAGCAGCGCCCGCGCCTCGGCCAGCACCTCCGGGCCGATGCCGTCGCCCGGCAGCAGCAGGATGCGCACCTCACTCATCCGGCTTGCTGCCTCGCCTTCACGCGCTCCGCCACCGCCTGCATCAACCCACCCGCCCGGATGATCTGCTGGATGAACTCGTCGTACTGCGTCGACTGGTACGTCTTGCCGGTACGGGTGTTGCGCACAGTGCCAGCGTCAGTGTCGATCTCGATCACGTCGCCTGTCTCGATCTCAGCGACGGCTTCCGGGGCCTCCACCACTGGCAGGCCGATGTTGATGGCGTTGCGGAAGAAGATGCGCGCGAACGACTGGGCTACCACCGCCTGCACGCCGGCCGCCTTGATCGCGATCGGCGCGTGCTCCCGCGAGGAGCCGCAGCCGAAGTTGCGCCCGGCGACGATGATGTCGCCCGGTTGCACCTTGCCGGCGAACTCCGGGTCGATGTCCTCCATGACGTGCTGCGCCAGCTCCTCGGGGTCGATCGTGACCAGGTAGCGGGCGGGGATGATGACGTCGGTATCGATGTTGTCGCCGAATTTCCAGACCCTGCCGCGGATAATCATTGCGTCTACGCTCCTCTAGTTGAGCTGCGCCGGCGAGGCTACCCGGCCCAGCACCGCGCTGGCCGCCGCCACCGCCGGCCCGGCCAGGATGATCTCGGCCTCCCGGTGCCCCATCCGGCCGCGGAAGTTGCGGTTCGTCGTCGAGACGCACCGCTCGCCCTTGGCCAGCACCCCCATGTAGCCGCCCAGGCAGGGGCCGCAAGTCGAGGTCGAGAAGACGGCACCTGCCTCCAGGAAGATGTCGGCCAGGCCTTCTCTCGTGGCCTGCTTGGCCACCTCCTGGCTGCCCGGCACGATGATGCAGCGCACCCGCGGGTGCACCTGCCGGCCCTTGAGGATCTCAGCGGCGATGCGCAGATCGCTCAGCCGGCCGTTGGTGCAGGAGCCGATCACCACCTGGTCGATCGGCATATCCTTGATCTCGTCGGCCGGGTAGACGTTGGACGGCAGATGCGGCAGCGCCACCAGCGGCCGCAGGTCGGAGACATCGAATTCGATGACCTGCTGGTAGCGGGCATCCGGGTCGCTGTCCACCGGCTCGTAGGGCTTGTCGGTGACCCGGGCCAGCCACTCGCGCGTCTTCTCGTCGAAGCCGAAGATGCCGGTCTTGGCGCCAGCCTCGATCGCCATATTGGCCATGGCGATACGGTCGTCCATCGGCAGGTTGTCGATCACCTCGCCGGTGAACTCCATCACCGCGTAGAGCGCGCCGTCCACCCCGATCTGGCCGATGGTGTAGAGGATCAGGTCCTTGCCGCCCACGTCCGGCGGCAACGTGCCCTTGTAGACGAACTTGATCGTCGGCGGCACCCGCACCCAGGTAGTGCCGAGCGCCATGGCCGCCGCGATGTCGGTCGAGCCCATGCCGGTAGCGAAGCAGTTGAAGGCACCGTAGGTGCAGGTGTGCGAGTCGGCACCGATGATCACCTGTCCGGGCAGCGTCAGCCCGTTCTCCGGCAGCACCACGTGCTCGATCCCGGCCCGGCCGATCTCGAAGTAGATCGCCCCCTGGGCCAGCGCGAACTCCCGCATGATCTTCGACTGCTCGGCCGCCTTGATGTCCTTGGCCGGCACGAAGTGGTCGGGGACGAAGACCACCTTCTGCGGGTCGAAGACCCGCTCCAGGCCAAGCTTCTTGAACTCGGCGATCGAGAGGGGCGCGGTGATGTCGTTGGTCATCACCAGATCGACCGCGACCTCAATGATCTCCCCTGGCTCGACCGAGCGCCGGCCGGCCGCTCGCGCCAGGATCTTCTCGCTCATGGTCATGCCCATAGCTAGCTCACCACCTCCGCTGATGACGTCAGGGCTGCACGGTTCAGGGCCATGAGATAGGCACGAACACTGGCCTCGATGACGTCCGTCGCCACTCCCCGGCCATTATAGACGTGATCGCCGCAGCGCAGATGGACGCTGACCTCGCCCTGGGCATCCTCGCCGGGCGTCACCGCGTCGACGTGGAACGACGCCAGCTCGCAGTGCCGGCCCACCAGCCGATCGATGGCCTTGAAGAGCGCGTCGATCTGCCCATTCCCGGAGGCCGACGCCTCGCGCTCCACGCCGTTGACCAGCAGCTTCACCCAGGCCTCGGCCCGGCCGTCGGAGCCGGAGTGCGCCCGCCAGCCCTTGAGCACGTACTGCTCCGGCACCTGCGCGAGCTGCTCCTCGACGATGGCGACGATGTCCGCATCGGTCACCGTCTTCTTGCGGTCGCACAGCGCGATGAAGCGCTGGTACAGCTCCTCGATCCGCTCGCGAGAGAGGTCACCGTAGCCCAGCTCCTTCAGCCGGGCGCTGAAGCCGGCCCGGCCGGAGTGCTTGCCCAGCACCAGCCGGCTGGCCTCCCAGCCGACCGACTGCGGCGTCATGATCTCATAAGTGGCCCGGTGCTTGAGCATGCCGTCCTGGTGGATGCCGGCCTCGTGGGCGAAGGCGTTAGCGCCGACGATCGCCTTGTTCGGCTGCACGTGGATCCCGGTGATCCGCTGCACCAGCTTGCTGGTCGGCACGATCTGCTCGGTGACGACCCGCGGCAGCACGCCCCCGTAGATGTCCTTGCGGGTGTGCAGGGCCATCACCACCTCTTCGAGCGCGGTGTTGCCGGCCCGCTCGCCCAGCCCGTTGATCGTCACCTCGGCCTGCCTTGCGCCCACCTGGATGGCGGCCAGCGTATTCGCCGTCGCCAGGCCGAGGTCGTTGTGACAGTGGACGCTGATGGTCACCTTCTCGATGCCCGGCGTGTGCTCCTGGATGTAGCGCACCAGCTCCGCGAACTCCTGCGGCGTCGCGTAGCCGACGGTGTCGGGGATATTGATGGTGGTGGCGCCCTCCTCGATGGCCGCGGCGAAGATGCGGCAGAGGAAATCCCGGTCGCTCCGCGTCGCGTCCTCAGCCGAGAACTCGACGTCGCTGACGTAGCTCCGGGCACGCCGGACGGCGGCGCGGGCAGCCTCGACCACCTCGTCCGGGGTCTTGCGCAGCTTGTACTCCATGTGGATAGGCGAGGTGGCGATAAAGGTGTGGATACGCGGCTGCTCGGCCTCGCGCACGCCCTCCCAAGCGGCATCGATGTCGGCGAAGTTGGCGCGAGCCAGGCCGCAGATCGTGACGCCCTTGATCTCCTGGCTGATCCGCTTCACCGCGGCCAGGTCACCCGGCGAGGCCGCCGGGAAGCCGGCCTCGATGATGTCTACCCCCAGCTTGGCGAGCTGGCGGGCTACCTCTACCTTCTCATCCTCGGTCATGGTCGCGCCGGGAGACTGCTCCCCATCACGCAGCGTCGTGTCGAAGATGATCAGCCGCTCGCTCATCCTGCTCCCTCCTGCATCTCTAACGGTACCGGCCTCCCCGGTGGGGAGGCCGGTGCGCGAACCTGCATGCCTGTCCGCTACGACGAACACGACCTCCCAGCTCTCCGCGTGGCCCCTCCGCGGGGCCGACTAAGGGAGAGTCGAAGCAACCCGGCGAGTTGCTCCATCAGCATGTATCGTCGTCGTGCCATCGTCCGGCTCGCTCTCCTATCGATCGGGCTGGCCCGCACTCGGGTCGAGCACCAGCCCAGAAATCGAAGCGGCCCGTCCGCGAAGGGACGGGCCGAGCCGTGGTACCACCCTACTTGGCGCCACACCAGGTGAGGTACGACGCCCACTCTCCGCGCGATAACGAGCGCGACCCGGCGCCGGCTACTCGAACGGTTCGCCGGCGCGGCTC
>BEIC01000198.1 GCA_002898875.1 bacterium HR26 | reverse complement strand
ACCTTCGCCGCAACGCTGGCAATTAATTCGATCCCAGTCGAACGCTCCTATACTGCTGGCCAGTCTAGCGGTCACGTCGAGGGAGCGCAGTGTGGGGACGGAGTCGAGCCAGGGCAGAACGGAGACACCGCGAGAGCGCATCGAGCGTCTCGTGGCTGAAGGACGGAAGGCACGTGCCGATCTCGAGCGAGCGCTGCTGTTCTGGCGGCAGCGGTTGCAGGCGGGCATCCTGTTGCCAACAGGCGAGATGGTCCGGATCACCCTCGACGATCTCTACCACCTCCTCATCGACGACCGAATTTCCCGGAAGCCGGAGCGCATCGAGCTGATTCTCAAGACCGTCTTCGAAGTGCGGCAGGCGCGGGAAGGCCGCCGTCGCCTGCTGAGTGCCTGGAAGGAGGACGAGCGTCACCTCTTCGGGTTTGCTATCCTGGATCCGGACAGTCGAGTGCGGACAATGCACGTCATCGCCGAGCGCGATCTCCGCAAGTACGTGAAGGAACCGGTGCTGTGGTCGTGGTCAGAGCTACCGTCGTCTGGGATGGGCCAGAAGCAAACATCATCCGAGTGTTCGTAGAGCCGGCGCTTCCCTCCGGCGCAGTGGCGCATGACGAAGAGATAACTCTCTACCGCGCGCTCGACCAGAACGAGGAGCCGACCGGACCGGTTACCGGGATCGAGATTGTTGGCTTCCTCGGATTCGACCGCTGGGACGCTCTGCCCAAGCTCGACCTGCTCTGGCAGCTCCCCGGCCAGGAGCCGCTGCCCCTTGACGAGCTGCTGAAGCGCGAGCAGCGTCGGCTGCGGCAGGAGGCCGAACGCGCCGCCAGCCTAGCGTGAGAGCACAACCCCACGCACGTCCTCAGGCTCGCGAGCCAAGCCGGTGTCACAAACGGGTGCAGGATCCCTTCCCGATTCCTCACGGACGACTCGTATACTGCAGCGGAACTCGCGATACGTGCGGCGGCGAGGGCAAAGGACTGCAGTTTTAGGACAACGGCGTTAGAGGAACGCGGGGTGGGGCCGAAGTCAGGTCAGGGTAGCGCGGAGCCTCCCAGAGAGCGCATCGAGCGCCTCGTGGCCGAGGGCCTGATGCCGTGGGCAGCGGTCGAGCAGGCCGAGCGGCTCTGGCAGGAGCGGCTCCGGCACAGCGTGACTATGCCGAACGGTGAGCAGGTCTGGATTACCCTGGACGATCTCTACCATGTAATTGTCGATAGCCGGATCTGGCGTCATCCCGAGCGGATCGTCCGAGCGCTCGAATCAGTCTTCGAGATCCGCGCCCTCGAGCACGGCAGGCGACTGGCTTTCAGCCGATGGTACGAGGGCGGGCGGGAACGACTCGCCGCGTTAGTGCTCTATCCCGACCGGACACTCCGCACAATGCACCTGATCGATGAGCGGCGCCTGCGGCGATATACTCGGAAGGTAGGAGAGGTTGTATGGAGACAGTAAAGGTCAGCGCGACCTGGAGCCGCGAGGCCGATCGCTACACCCTCTGGGTAGAGGATCAGGCCGCTAGGGCCTTCGTGCCAGATCCTCTGGAAGGCTATCCTCTCGCCGCGCTGCTCCTCGAGCTCGACGAGGCTGAGCAGGAGACCGGGCGCATCGCGGGCTTCGAGATATTGGGTTTCCTCGAGTTCGACCGCTGGGACGCCTTGCCCGAGCTCGATCTCCTCTGGCAGCTTCCCGGCCAGGAGCCGCTGCCCCTTGACGAGCTGCTGAAGCGCGAGCAGCGTCGGCTGCGGCAGGAGGCCGAACGCGCCGCCAGCCTAGCGTAATACAGTTCCGAGACCCAGTCCCGCGATCCCTCGGGCACCCCTCAGCACGCCATCGCCTTGGGTTGCCGGCTCGAGCGCGCCAGCAGTGGGCAGCGGCCCCCTGCGAAGCGGCACGTGGCGCGCGTTGTCCCCGCTTGGGACAGCGCGCTCTCCATCACCTCGGC
Source organism: bacterium HR26 (assembly GCA_002898875.1). GTDB lineage: Bacteria > Chloroflexota > Chloroflexia > Thermomicrobiales > Thermomicrobiaceae > Thermalbibacter. The sequence continues at coordinate 2,964 of BEIC01000198.1, read as the reverse complement.
GCTCTCCCGCACGGCGTCGCCTCCTTCAGATACTCGGAATGACGACGATGAGACGCCCCCTCTGGGAGCGGCGAGGCGATTCTGGTACGATCGGCAGCGCGAGCCGCTGGCTCGATCGGCCAGGTCACAGCCGAGAAGGGGTGAGCGGGTGAATTGCGGTGCCTGCCAATCGCCGGTTCCGGAGGGAGCGCGCTACTGCCCGCAGTGCGGGCAGGCGCTGGGCGAGCACAGGCGCGGGTCACGCCGGCGAGTCGTCGTGACGGGCGTCGGGGCGGTGACGCCGCTGGGCCTGACCGCTGAGGAGACCTGGCGCCGGCTCATCACCGGCGAGTCCGGCATCCGCCGCATCGAGCGCTTCGATCCGAGCGAGCTGCCGGTCCAGATCGCTGGTGAGGTGCGGGGTTTCGTCCTGGGAGAGTGGGTCGACGCCAAGACCGCCCGCCAGATGGCACCGTTCAGCCAGTACGCCGTGGCCTGCGCGGGCATGGCCTTGATGGACGCGAAGCTGGACCCCGCGGACGTCGACCCGGCACGGGCAGCCGTGGTGATCGGCACCGGGGCGGGCGGGATGGCGACCATCCTGGAGACACAGGAGCTGGCGCAGCGACGGGGCCTGATGCGCGTCTCGCCGCACTTTATGACGACCTTCCCCCACAACATGCCGGCCTACCACATCGCCCAGGTCTTCCGCTTCCTCGGCCCCAGCCTGACCGTCTCCACGGCCTGCGCCACCGGCGCCCAGGCGCTCGGCGAGGCGGCCGAGCTGATCCGCAGCGGCCAGGCCGATGTCGCGCTGGCCGGTGGCACCGAGTACTGCGTTTTCCCGCTTTTCATCGCCAGCTTCGCCGTGCAGCGCGCGGCCTCGACGTGGAACGACCGGCCGGAGCGAGCCAGCCGCCCCTTCGACGCCGAGCGCCACGGCTTCGTGGTGAGCGAGGGCGCCGGGATCATGGTCCTGGAGGCCGCGGAGCATGCCCTCGCCCGCGGCGCGACGATCTACGCCGAGCTGCTCGGCTACTCGTCCAGCAACGACGGCTACCACCCGATCGCCCCCGACCCCGAGGGGAGCGGCGCTGCGCGAGCGATCCGCGCTGCCCTCGCCGACGCCGGCGTCCGGCCGGAGCAGGTGGACTACATCAACGCCCACGCCGCCAGCACGCCGCTCGGCGATAAGGCCGAGACGCTGGCGATCAAGCAGGTGCTCGGCGAGCACGCCTACCGCGTGCCCGTCAGCTCCACCAAGTCGATGCTCGGGCACCTGATGGGCGCGACCGGCGCCGTCGAGTCGATCGCCACCGTGCTGACGATCCGGGACGGGATCATCCACCCCACGATCAACTACGAGACGCCCGACCCGGAGTGCGACCTGGACTACGTGCCCAACTGCGCCCGCCGCGCGACGGTGCGGGTCGCGCTCAAGAACTCATTCGGGCTGGGAGGGCAGAACACCTGCCTGGTCTTCGGCGCCTGGTCGCCCTAGAAGACCGCGCGCCAGAGGAGGGAGCCGATGCCTCGCCGCTATGCACCGGCCAGTGGCTTGGTGAGCCCGCGTTTCAGCGGAATCCGCACCTTCGCCCGCTTGCCACACGTCCGCGACCTGGACGGGGTCGATGTCGCAGTTATCGGCGTGCCGTTCGATACCGGGGTGACCTACCGGATCGGCGCCCGCTTCGGCCCGGCAGCGGTGCGCGAGATGTCGGCCATGCTGCGGGCCTACAACCCGGCGCTGGACGTGAACGTGTACGACGTCCTCTCGGTCGTCGACTACGGCGACCTGCCGGTGGTGCCGGGCTACATCGAGGACAGCTACGCCCGCATCGAGGAGGGACTGTTGCCGGTGCTGGAGGCCGGGGTGATCCCGATCTGCATCGGCGGCGACCACTCGATCTCGCTGGCCGAGCTGCGCGCGGTGGCGAAGAAGTACGGCCCGGTCGGCTTCGTCCAGTTCGACTCGCACACCGATACCTGGGACGAGTATTTCGGGCGCAAGTACACGCACGGCACGCCGTTCCGGCGCGCGGTCGAGGAGGGGCTGATCGATACCGCCCGCGCGATCCAGGTGGGGATGCGCGGCTCGCTCTACGGGCCAGAGGACTACGACCAGTCCCGGGCGCTCGGCTTCGAGGTCTGGCCCACCGACGACGTGCGCCGTGCGGGCATTCCAGCGGTGATCGAGGCCATCCGCCGCCGGCTGGGCGACGGACCCGTCTTCCTCAGCTTCGATATCGACTTCGTCGACCCCAGCTTCGCGCCCGGTACCGGCACGCCAGAGATCGGCGGGTTCACCAGCCGCGAGGCCCAGGAATTCGTCCGTGGCCTGGCCGGCGTGAATCTGGTGGCCATGGACCTGGTGGAGGTCTTACCGGCCCACGACCCGGCCGGGATCACCGCTCTCATCGCGGCCAACGTCATCTTCGAGGCGCTGAGCGTCATCGCGCTCAACCGCCGCTCGGCGTGACCGCGCGGGGACGGCCGGATCGGGAGCGGCGGGACGGCGAGGTATCACGCCGGATCGGGGCAGTGGCGAAGGACGAGGGAGGGACTCATGACCATCACCGGCACCGAACATATCCTCTTCGGGCGCATTCCCCGCCGGGCAGCGCAGATCCGCCCGACGGCACCGCTCGCGTTTCCGGTCAAGGAGGGGCAACTCCTCCAGATCACCGACGTCCAGGGCAAGCAGGTGGCCGACATGGTTGCCTTCAACCGGCACGACATCAAGGAGTTCCTCTCGCCCTCGCACACCCGGGCGATCAACAACTCGTTGATGCTGATCCAGGGCATGACGCTCTACAGCAACCGGCGCAACCCGATGCTGGTGTTGATCGAGGACACCGTGGGGCGGCACGACATCCTCTTCCCGAGCTGCGACCCCCGGCGCTACCTGGACGACTACGGCATCGAGGGCCACCCCAACTGCCGGGACAACTTCTACAGCGTGCTCAAAGAGTACGGAGTGGAGTA
>BEIC01000197.1 GCA_002898875.1 bacterium HR26 | reverse complement strand
TGATCGTGACGTCGCTGTTGTTCCAGCCAGCGGCGTTGGGCATAGGTGAGAGGGTACCAGTGACCGAGGGCGGGGTGTTGTCGACGACGTACGAGGCCGTGCCCGACCCCGGCGACTGGTTACAGCCGTTGTTGCGATAGGCGGTCACAGTGACGGCACGCGTGCCATCGCCGCTCCCGGCCGTGAAGCTGAAGCTCCAGCTCGACCTGTCCGTGTTCGATGTCTGAGTAGCCGAATGGGCGCCGATCACGACGACGCAGCGGGTATCACTGCTCGTGTTGACGCTAAGCGTCAATGGGGCGCCCTGCCTGGCGTAGAGCGTGCCGCCGACCATCGCCGTCCCGGCACCGCCAGTGAAGCTGGCCGAGACGACCGAAGCGGCTTCCGCTCCTGGCGCTCCGGCCGGAGCCAGCGCTGGCGCCAGCAAGCCGAGCGTAAGCAGGGTCACCACCAGGAAGTTCAGACCAAACGACCGGAACGTGACAGGCTGGTTCCTCACTCGCCTATCGACCATCGAAACGTCCCCCTCTTCTCGAGCAGCACCAGCAATGAGCACAGCGATGTCGATACCCCCGATCGGTCGCCGGCTGTGAACATAAGCTCAGAGATCCTGACGTCCCGTGCGCCCTCCCTCGCCAGATCCTCGCCCACAAGCCGCTCCGAAAAACAAAACCCGGCCGCGTACACAGCGGCCGGGTGCGCCACTGGCTCGGCGCGGGCCAGGCGCCCAGACTACGGCCCGCGCGTCGTCGCCTCCGCGTCTTCTGTCCACATGCTAGCTAGCTGGCTCGCTCCCGCCATCCCGCAAATGAGCCAACTTCCGCTAGCTCATTTATGGGATGTCACCCAGCGCGTCGACCAGCGCCAGGATCCCCGCTAGGTCGATGCGCGCCAACTCCCGGCACTGCCCGCCGAGCGCGACCACCGCCTGCTCTTCCCCGTCGGGGTAGAGCAGCACCCAGGCGCCGGCGCGCGCCCGCACGGTCTCGCTAGCCCGGCTGCAGATGACCAGGTCGGGAGCCAGGCGCTCGACGAAGCGGTCGAGGTCGTCCGGCTCGACGACCAGCGCCTGGATCTGCGGCCGGAGCGCCCGGAGCGCGGCCGCCAGCGCGTCGCGGTAGGCGCGCGGCTCGTTGGCGATCAGGATGCGGCGTGACCTCACCATGCGCTGCCTTGCCCACCACCGGCTCGACGCCCGGTACCCACACGTACGGGCGCCGGCGTGACCCGGCGAGGCTCTCTCTCCAGGCTAGCCCCACGGCCGGCAGCGGTCATCCTGCAAATGAGGGAGTCTCGCCTGGCTCAAATGAGCTAGCGGCGCGCTCCGGTCACTCGATCCTGACGAGGCCGTGCCGCAGCGCGACGACCAGGGCCTGCAGACGCGATTCGACTCCCAACTTGCCCAGGATGTTCACCATGTGCGTCCGCACGGTCTCGACACTGATGTGGAGGTGCTGGGCGATCTCCTTGTCGGACAGGCCCTCGGCCAGCGCCTGGAGCACATCGCGCTCGCGCGGCGTGAGCTTCCCCAGCGCCGCCCTCGCTACTGCATCCCGCGTTCGCCGCTCGCTGGCCAGCCGCAGCAGCTCGAGCAGCTCCGCCGGGGAGAGCAGGTGCTCGCCGGCGTGCAGGCGCCTGATCGCGTCGATGATCTGGTCGAGGCTGGCCGACTTGTGCAGCACGCCAGCCGCCCCGGCCTCGATCGCCTCGGCCCAGCGCCGGCGGTCTGCCTGCGCCGTGACCACCAGCACCAGCGCGTGCGGGTTCAGCGCCCGCAGGTCGCGGATCAGCTCCACGCCGTCGCCGTCCGGCAGCCCGAGGTCGACGACGGCGACGTCGACGCTCCCCGCGCTCTGGATGACCTGGCGCGCTTCGGCGAGCGTCCCGGCCTGCCCAGCGACGGTCATGTCCGGTTCGCGCTCCAGCATGAAGGCGAGCGGCTGGCGAAACAGCGCGTGGTCGTCGACCAGCAGGATGCGGATCACTCGACCGCCTCCAGCTCGAAGGAGAAGACCGAGCCAGCGCCGACTTGCGAGCGCACGGTGAGATCCGACCCGTGGGCCTGGACGATGCGGCGCGAGAGGTAGAGGCCGAGCCCCAGCCCGCCGGCCCGTCGCCCGCGGCCGTGGCGCCCCCGGTGGTACTTCTCGAAGATACGCTCCAGTTCCTCCGGAGGGATTCCATACCCCTGGTCGGCGACCTCGATCCGGATACGGCGACCATCGGCCAGGGCACGTAGCTCGATCGGCGTCTCCGGCGGAGAGTACGTCGCAGCGTTGTTGAGCAGGTTACGCAGCACCTGGCCGATTCGCTCCGGATCGGCCCAGACCTGGCCACGCGCCTCGACGACCGTCTTCACCGGGTGGTCGCCGGGCAGCGTCCGGGCGAAGGCGACAGCTTCGGCCAGCAAGGCGTCGACCGGCACCGGCTGCGGGTGGACGACGAAATCGGCCCGCTCGACGCTGGCAGCGGCCTGCACCTCCGCCACCAGCGAGTTGAGGAGGTCGACCTCGGTTCGGATAGCAGCCAGCGCCTGGCGCTGCTCCTCCGGATCCAGCGCGCCCGTCGCCAGCATATCGGCGAAGCCACGGATTGCCGCCAGCGGTGAGCCGAGCTCATGGGCCACCATCGCGGTGAAGTCGGCCCGCAGCGCCGCCAGTTCCTCCAGCCGTGCGGAGTACTCGCGCTCGGCGGCCAGCAGCGCGGCCCGCTCGGCCGCGATCCGCCGTAGCTCAAACACGCCGCCGACGACGACCACGGCCGCGAAGCCGAGGCGCAGCAGGTTCGCGGTCGTGAGCACCGGGCTGTAGGCGGAGGGCCAGAAGAGGTTATGGAGCTGAGAGCCAGCCAGCAGTGTCATCGCGGCCACGAGCCAGATCCCCAGGCGGCTGCCCGCGAGGTGGCGGAGGGCGCCTCCGAGCGCAGCCAGCGCTAGCCCGAGCGGTACAACCGAGAGGAACCAGTGCCAACCGGTCAGGCCATGCAGCGGTGTCTGACCCTGCGTGACGGCGGCCGTCTCCAAGTTCTCGACCTCGACCAGCCGAGGCAGGTCGTGCTCGGCGGCCAGGGTTAGCCCACCGAGCACGACGAAGAGACCCAGGCTGATTGCGAAAGCGCTCCGGTTGAACCTCGGCGGCGTCACCGGCACCAGGCCGACCGCGAAGAGCCCACCGGCGACGCTCCAGGTGACCAGCGACGCGTACATCGACGCGTTGAGATCCAGGCTGCCGCCAGCGAGCGGGGGCAGGAGCCCGTAGACGAAACGACCTAGACCGAGCACCACCAGCCCAGCGCCGACCCACCCCAGCCGCACCCGATAGCGGTCGTCGGGAACCAGGAAGAGCACCAGCGCGCCGAACAGCCGGGCTAGCACCGAAGCCGCCTCCACACCGGCCTGCGCCGACGGCGCCAGCACGGCGAAGCGGACCGGCTCGACCACGAAGACCAACGCCGCCCAGCCAAGCACCAGCAAGGCCAGCAGCGCGAAGGTGATCCAGGCGGCCCAGGTACCAACACGCTCGCCCGCGGCGCCGCCAGCCTGGGCAGGCGCACCCCCGCCGGTGGACGCCGCCGCTTCGGACGTTTGCCAGACTTGCCCCCTGCTGCCGGTGAGCCCAACCCTCACGGCGTCGTCTCTGCCTCCTCGTTTCCCACGCGGCAATGCCCGGCTGGGGTTGCGCAGCCTTCCACGTCGCCTGCCCCTGACACGTGGCATACTCGGTCGGCCGCGCGGCCCCGCTCTGAACACCGTTCGACTCATACGATAGTAGACGACGCTCAGTCGCTCAATAGCCTGCAAGTCCTCACTGCACTCGAGTTCCCGCGAGCTCCGAAGACATTGCGGCGAGCGCTCGAGTCCGGGCACGGTGGTAGTTGCGACGGAGCTGCGCCCCTAACCGGGGCTCTACCGTCACAGCTCCGCGCTCGATTGCCGTTCTGTCCAGGACAGCGATCGTTTGCTCCTACCAGGCTCGGCGCTCTGCGCTTCGCCAGCCATCCAAGGTCGTATGAAGCAAGAACGAGGGCGAGAGAGACTCGACGCTCCATACCCCCCAAGTGCTTGACAGGGAAGTTCGACCCAACTATCTTAGCGTCCAAGAAACGAGAGCCGATCGCTTCAGCCTCCTGACGCTTACCTCACCTATGAGAGGGCGTGCGCTACTCGCCGCTGCACTCCTGCTCGGAGTGCTCACCGGCTGCCAGGTGAGCATCAATATCGGTTCCAGCGATGAGTCGCCTACCCCGACGCCACTCGCCGCGTTACCCGCTACCAGTGAGGCGAGCCCGCGACCCGAGCCCTCCCCGTCTCCGACCCCGAGCCCCATCTCGACCCCGCGCCAGACAGAGACAACGATCGCCGCTCCGACGATCGCGCCCTCGCCGACTCCGGCTCCACCGCCGCCGTCTCCGACCCCACTCCAACCGCCTCCCACGCCCACGCCTGGCTTCGTCGTCGGGCGCAGCACTGTCCAGGATCCGCTGGGCGACGCCAGCGACGACCTGGGCGCGGGGCCACCGGTCGCTCTGCCGGTCGACCTGAAAGCGGTCACCCTGGAGAGCGACGGCGAGCAGCTTCAGATGACGTTCGAGGCGGAGGTGCCGATCGCAGAGACACTGCCGCCGGGTGTAGAGCTCGTCTACAACGTCTTCTTCGAGGTCGAGGGCGGCTGGTCGCTGGTATTGAAAGGCACGAGCGCAGGCTGGGAGATCTGGGCCAGCGACGGGGTGCAGACCATCGATGTCCCCAACGCTGAGGGCGACTGGTCGAGCGGCCGGCTCGTGGTACGCGTCCCCTGGTCCTGGATCCCCTTCCTCGCCCCCGAGCAGTTCGACTGGTCGGTGCGGGCTGACTGGCTAGAAGGGGAATGGCACTGGTTCGACATGACCGACACAGCCCGCTTCCCGTCGTGACGTCCCACCGCTGGTCGCCGGCGCACCCAACTCGAGTGCGCACTGGCCAGAACCAGAAGCGGATCGAGAAAGATCT
>BEIC01000196.1 GCA_002898875.1 bacterium HR26 | reverse complement strand
GCACATCTGGCGGTAGGCGGAGAGGAGCGCGTCGCGGGTCAGGCCAGCTTTCTCGACGAGGTACTGGAGATCCGCAAGACTCGGCTCCGGTTTCCACATGCCCCACCTCCCTCGCTGGCGTGGACACCGCTCTTGTGTTGTCTGGACTCTGTCCCCAGCATAGTCAGGTATCCGACCGGTGTCAATCGGTCAAAATGAGAAATTGTGAAGATTGATTCAGCTTTATGTACAGTTCAGCGCTCCAGAGCCTGTCGGGGCCGGAGACTCTCTCCCCGCATCCAGGCATCCTCCGGGCATGGAACACTCTGTAGCCTCGCTGGCGACCGCTCAACAAGTAAGATGGGTGATGGATGCTGAGATGGAGATGTATACTCCTCAGGGAGGTGAGAGCGTGAGGCAGCGGATGCACCGGACGCAAATCCTGCTAGAGCCGGAGCAGTATCGAGCACTAGTCGAGCTGGCCCGGCTAGAGGGGCGCAGCCTGTCCGAGCTGCTGAGGGAGCTGGTTCGCGAGCACCTGGCTCAGCGGGATCAGGCTGCCGACGTGATCCAGGCACGGCAAATGGCCGCCCTCGAGCGAATCCGCCAGCACCGACAGGCGTTGCTCGAGCGTCGCGGTGGCGTGCCGCTCGACATCGACGTGGCGGCACTCGTCGCGGCGGTACGGGAGGAGCGGGATGCAGACATCTTGGCCGGCTCGACGGACGATCGTCGTTGACGCCAGCCTCGCGATCTGGGTCGTGGTGCCGGTCGTCTCTGCGGTTGACCCTCTCGATTTCCTTATCCAGTGGCGGCGCGAGGGGGCCAGGGTAGTGGCGCCGATGCTCTGGTTGGCTGAGAGCGCATCAGCACTGCGGGCGCTCGTTCACACTGGTGCCATCTCCCTGGAAGAAGGTCGCCGCGCGTTACACGACCTGCTGGCGTTGGAGGTAGAGCTACTGCCGATGACACCTGAGCAAACGCGCGCTGCGTTTGAATGGGCCACGCGACTCGGGCAGCGGCGGGCCTACGATGCCTTCTACCTCGCGCTCGCCGAGGAGTTGGGGGCTGAACTCTGGTGCGCGGATCAGCGGCTGGCCACGAGCGCTCGGCAAGCGGGCGCAACCTGGGTTCAGTCGATCGCCCATAGCCTTTGACCTCCCCATGAAGCACAGGAGACTGAGCCAGCACCTGCAACGCTGCATGAGTCCCCTGGCGGGCGGGGGCGAAATCGGCTATACTCCGGCTCGGTAGTTGCCGATCGTCAAGAGTGAGCGCAACGCTGGCGCGCCGTCTGGACGACCGCAAGGAGGATCGAATGCAGCGTCTGTGGTTCCGCGCTTCGCTGCCTGTGAGCACGCCGCTCGGCGGACGGTGCTCGGCTTCCTCCAGCTCCGGTCGCGGCGCCAGTAGTCCCTCCGGATCCAGTCGCCGTCCGGGGTTCCCGGACCTGACGGTCAAGCGCGTACTGGACTGGAGGGAACAACGTGGAGAAGCCGACGATTCGACTCGCGCTCGATCTTGACGGTGTGCTGACCGAACACCCCGCCCCGCTCGCCCAGGCGGCGAACCGGGCGCTGGGGATGCAACTCCCCGACCACGCCTTTGTCGACTCCGCCGGCTGCAACGTCCCGGACGCCGTCCGCGAGTGGGTCTATGGCCCAGGCGGTCCCGCCAGCCTGCTCGAGGCCGCCCCGCGGGCCCAGGAACTGCTGCAGCGGTTGCTTGATACCCTCGGCGCTGATAACGTCTGGATCGTCACCGCGCGGCCGGCACGCTCCCAGCCCGTGGCCGAAGACTGGCTTCGCCGTCACCGTTTCCCAGCCTGCCGGCTCAAGTTCGCGGACGACAAGGTCGCGGTGGCGCGAGTCCTCGGTGTGACGCACGCGATCGAGGACAGCCTGCGCCACGCGACGTGCTACGCCCGCGCCGGCATCACCTGCTTCCTGCTCAGCTCCGAGCCTGCCCCGGCCGATGAGTCACCCTTCATCGTCCGGGTGCCGGATCTGGCGCAGGCCGTCGAACGGATCCTCGCGCTGGCCGGCGAGGCGGCGCCGGCTCTCCCCCAGGCGAACGCCCGCTGGCACGAGCCTGAGGATGCCGAGCCGCGGCGCAAGCGGATCGTGATCAGCGACCTGATCGACGAGAAGGCGCGCCAGCGGCTCGCAGCCGAGGCCGACATCATCGATGTGGACGGGCGAGATCGCGCGGCGCTGCTCGAGGCGGTCAGGGACGCCGACGCGCTGATCGTGCGCAGCGAGACGCAGGTCACCCGCGAGGTGCTGGCGGCTGCTCCCAGGCTCCGGGTCATCGCCCGCGCCGGCAGCGGAGTCGACAACATCGACCTCGAGGCGGCCACCCAGGCAGGCATCCTGGTCCTCAACGCGCCCGGCGCGAACGCCGTCTCAGCCGGCGAGCACACCATCGCGCTGATGCTGGCCATCGCCCGCTGCCTGCCAGAGGCCAACGCCAGCACTCACGCTGGCCACTGGGAACGCAAGCGCTTCAAGCCCTTCGACCTCAAGGGGAAGACGGTCGGCATCGTCGGGCTTGGGCGCGTCGGGTCGGTCGTGGCGCAGCGCCTGCGCGCCTTCGAGGTTCGCCTGCTCGGCTACGACCCGTACATCACGCGCGAGCGCTTTGCCCAGCTCGGCGTGGAGCCGGTCGACTACGACACGCTGCTCGAGAACGTCGACATCATCACCTTCCACGTCCCAGCGACCCCGGAGACGCACCATATGCTCGACGCCGAGGCGATCGCCCGGCTCAAGCCAGGCGCCATCGTGATTAACTGTGCCCGCGGCGAAGTCGTCGACCCGGTGGCGCTGGCAGAGGCGCTCCGGCGCGGGCACGTGGCTGCCGCCGGCATCGACGTCTTCCCGGAGGAACCGGCCTACACCAGCCCGCTCTTCGGCCTGCCCAACGTCATCCTGACACCGCATATCGGTGGCTCCAGCCGGGAAGCGCTCGAGGCAGTGGGCGAGATCATCAGCACCACCACGCTGGCTGCGCTGCGCGGCGAGATCGTGCCCAACGCGGTCAACCTGCCGGCGGCCTCGCTGCGCGCACCGGAGCTGCTGCGACTCACCCAGGTGGCCGACGCTGCCGGGCACCTGATCGCTGTCCTCCAGCCCAACCGGCCAAGCACCTTCGCCGTGACGGTCCGGGGCCAGGTGGCCCCGGACGTAGCCGAGCACGTCACGGCGGCTGCGCTCAGCTCGGCGCTGCGCCGCTGGTCGGACCGCCGGGTGACGCCGGTGAACGCCAGGCTGGTGGCCGCCGAGCTGAACCTGCTCGTTAGCGTGCGCTTCGACCCGAGCGCAGCAGTCATCCCGGAGTTCAGCTTCGAGGTCGACGGCGAACCGCCTCACCACGTGACCGTGCGCTGGGACCGCAAGGACGCCGGCATCATGGAGGTGGACCGCTTCTCGCTGGAGCGGCCACTGGCCGGGCACATGCTGATCACGCACCATCAGGACCGGCCGGGGATCGTGGGCCGGATCGGGACCATCCTCGGTCGCTACGAGGTCAACATCGCCGGGATGCAGGTCGGCCGGCACCAGCGGGGCGGCGAGGCGATCATGGTGCTGAACGTGGACGACCCGATCCCGGAGGAGGCGCTGGCCGAGATCCTGACCATCCCCCATATCTCGACGGCCTACGTGGTCTCCCTCCCGGAGCCGGCACCGCAGATGACGGGACGCCCGGTCAGGGCAGCACTCAGCCAGCCGGCGGATTGATCGCGACCTCGCCGCTCGGTCCTTGGCTCATCTGGGCGACGTAGTGGGTGCCGAGGGAGCCCGTCAGCTGCCTGCGCGCAGCGCGGCCGCCGCGACGCTCCGGTACAGCTCCAGCGTCTGCCGCGCGACCGCCGCCCAGCTAAAGTGTTCCTCTACCCGCCGGCGGCCGGCCCGGCCCATCCGCCTTCGCAGCTCGGGGTCGCGCGCGATGCGGTTAATCGCCTCGGCCAGAGCGCGCGAGAATCCTCCGGGGTCGACGGGCTCGAAAGTGCCGGGCTTCAACTCCAGGTCGACGAGAAAGCCCGTCTCGCCCGGGACGACGACCTCCGGGATACCGCCCACATTGGAGGCCACGACCGGCGTCTCGCAGGCCATCGCCTCGAGATTGATGATGCCGAACGGCTCGTACACCGAGGGACAGCAGAAGACGGTCGCGTGCGAATAGAGCTGGATCAGCTCGGGGCGCGGTAGCATCTCCTGGATCCAGATGACGCCGGGCCGGCCGGCGCTGACCGCGGCCACACGCTCCGTCATCTCCCGGCCGATCTCCTCGGTGTCGGGCGCGCCGGCGCAGAGCACGACCTGGAGCGCCGGATCGAGGTGGGGAATCGCGTTCACCAGATGGATGATCCCCTTCTGCCGCGTGATCCGGCCGACGAAGAGGACGTAGGGGCGTGCCGGATCGATCCCGTGGCGGACGAGCGCGTCGCTCATGCCGGTCTTGCGGTATTCGCCGGTATCGATCCCGTTGTGAATTACATGGACGCGCTCGGGCGGCACCGCGAAGTGGCGCAGCACGTCCTCGCGAGTCGAGCGAGAGACAGCGATGACTGCGTCGGCGTGCTCGATGCCGGTGCGCTCCATCCAGCTACTGAGCCGGTAGCCGGCGCCGAGCTGCTCGGCCTTCCAGGGCCGGAGCGGCTCGAGCGAGTGGATGGTCACCACCAGCGGGGTATCCCAGAGCAGCTTGGCCCAGAACCCGGCCAGGTCGGTGTACCAGGTGTGACAGTGGACGACATCGGCATCGATGGTATCTTTCGCCATCGCTAGGCTGCGCGAGACGGCATCGAGTGCGCCGGTGAAGCGCGAGTCGGTATTGCGCTTCACCTCCGCCCAGCCCATATAGCCCTTGACACGCAGGTTGTCTTCCTGGAGATCCTGATCCCCGAAGCAGCGGACCTCGACCTGGATAAGTTGCGCCAGCGCCCGGCTGAGGTACTCGACGTGTACCCCGGCTCCCCCATAGACATGCGGCGGGTACTCGTTGGTCAAGATCACCACCTTCTGCACGCCAGCCATGACTCCCTCCTGC
>BEIC01000195.1 GCA_002898875.1 bacterium HR26 | reverse complement strand
TGAATCAGCGGCTGCCGCTGGCACATGCCGGCCGCTCGGGGCAGATGGCTCTTCACCCCGAGCGGCCGATGCTCGCTCCCGCAGAGCAGCGTGCGGACGCCGGCTAGCGGGCGCTCAGCCGGCCTGGCCCAGCGCCTCCACCTCGTCGGCACTCAGCCGCAGGTGTACCGCCTCCTCGGTGATCGACGACACCCAGTCGATCGGGACCCGAATATCGTGATGGAAGAGCAGGCCGGCCCGGACGACGATGGCGACCACCTCGCCGTCTTCATTGGTCTCTACCTCCTCCACGATCCCGAGCTTCTCCCCCTCGCGGTCGATGACGTCGGTTCCGTGGCTGATGAGGAGAGCATCCTCCGGGAGATTGGATTCCACCTCGATCGTCGTCTCCGGGGGCGCTGCCGGGCCGAGGAGCGGGCCGCTGGCCGGGTCGAACTCCTGGTACGGCCGCTCGGCGATCGGCTGCCGGTCAGCTGGCGGTGCCCAGAGGATCGCCGCGCCGGTCGCGCCGGGAATCCCCGGGAGGATATAGGGCAGAGAGCGGAGATCCTCCTCCGTCGGGCGGATAAACTCCGCCTCCACGAATTCGGGCAGCCGCTCCACCTCTGCTGCCGTGATCGCCAGCCGCACGGTGCCGTCGTCCTCCACGCGCTCGATCAGGTCGCGGTCGACGATCCGATCGCGCGTGAGCAGGATTCCCTGGTGAACGATGATCTGCTTGACCTCGTGCGTGTCGTAGTCGAGCGCAATCCGGTCGACGCGCCCAACGCGCTCGCTGTCCTTGCTGACCACCGGCTTGCCCAGCTCGATCTGCATCTCGTATTCCTCTCCGTTGCTAGTCCTGGCTAGGACAGACGGGTCATCCTCACCTCTTCCCGGGAAACCGCCACGCTCCGGTAAGAGACAGCCCGGCGGGTGGTGATGACGGCAGTATAGCGTACTGTCAAGATCCCGCGCTTCCCGGCGCTTCGTATAATCGAGAATGGAGGGCTGTACGTGGCACTGGCCGAAGCGGAGATCATCGCGCGGATCCAGGAGCACGGGCTGCGGGTTACCCAGCCCCGCCGGCTGATCATCCGTGCTGTCCTCTCCCGCACCGGGCCGTTCTCGGCCGAAGAGCTCTGGAGCCAGCTCCAGCGCCATGGCCATGCGGCTGGTCGAGCAACGGTCTTCCGCACGCTCGACCTCCTCGTCGAGCTCGGCGTGCTCGACCGCGTCCACCACCCCTCCGGGCTTCACCGCTACGTGCTGGCCGGCGACGATCATCGTCACCACGTGGTCTGCTCGCGCTGCGGCGCCGTCGCGGACTTCAACGGCTGCAACGTCGAAGAGTTGATCGCCGCCGCGATCGCCCAGACCGGCTTCCAGATCGACGGCCACTGGCTGGAACTCTTCGGCATCTGCGCGGCGTGCCGTGACGACTCCCAGGCCACGCGCTCGCCAGTCGCAATAGCCTGAGTTCAGTGTGAACCTCAAGGTCAACTCACGGGCACTTGCCCGGGACACGGTTGCTGCCAACAACTGGTCTCCCCAGTGACCCCTTGACCGCTTTACTGAGACTTAGTATCATCTCTTGTGCGTGGCACGGGTCGAGCGCGAGGAGAACCGGATGCCAAGTGGGGTACAGCGGCCGATGGCATGGGGAAGTTGGATGGCAGAGCGGTTCAGATGCTCCTATCTCCTCGCGCTCTTCGCAGTGGTGCTGCTCGTCGCCTGCAACAGGACTGCGGCTCCCCCGCCGCGAGAGGCCAGCCCGGCGACCACACCAGCAGACGCCAAGCAGGTCCGCGCTGTCGTCAGCCTGCCGGTCTTCGTCTCGCTCGTCGAGGCGGTCGGTGCCGACCGCGTGCAGGTGAGCTCGATCGTGCCCGCCGGCACTGACCCCCACACATACCAGCCGGCACCCCGCGATGCCCAGGCGCTTGCTGAGGCCGAGGTTATCTTCGTCAACGGGCTCGGGCTGGAGGGCTGGCTCGACGACCTGATCGCCTCGGCCGGCTCGTCGGCGCGCGTGGTCGAGCTGGCCGAGGGGCTCCAGACCATCCAGGACGCTCCGAGCACGCCTGAGCCCGAGCACGCCCACGAGGCTGGTAACCCCCATCTCTGGCTCGATCCCGGCTACGCGATCGAGTACGTGCGTCGCATCGCCCAGGCGCTGGGGGAGATCGACCCGGACGGCGCGGCGACCTACCGGGCGAACGCCGAGCGCTACATCGCCGAGATCGAAGAGTTCGACGCCTGGGCGAAGGAGCAGGTGCAGCGGATCCCGCCTGAACACCGCAAGCTGGTCACCTTCCACGATGCCTTCCCCTACTTCGCCGAGCACTACGGGCTGGAGCTGGTCGGGGTGATCGTGCTCAGCCCGGGCCGGGAGCCCTCGCCGCAGGAGCTGGCCCAACTGGTCGATCTCATCCGCCGGCAAGGCGTACCGGCCATCTTCACGGAACCGCAGTTCAATCCCAAGCTGGCGGAGACTCTGGCGCGCGAGGCAGGCGTCGAAGTGCTGGAGCTGTATAGTGATACCCCGCCGGCCGGCGAGGACTACATCGGCATGATGCGGCGCAACGTGGAACATGTCGTCGAAGGGCTGGCCTAGATGCAGGTCGAAGCGAAGCTGGAAGCGCAACTGATCGGGGCCGGCTTGCCGGTCATCGCGGTGGATCGCTTGACGACCGGCTACCACCGCGAGCCGGTGCTGGAGGAGATTAGCTTCGCTGTGCCGCGCGGCGCGCTGGTGGGTGTGATCGGCCCCAACGGCGGGGGCAAGTCAACCCTGTTCCGTGCCATCGTTGGGCTGCTCAAACCCTGGCAGGGGCGCGTGCTCGTCGGCGGCCGGCCGGCGCGCCCCAACCCGGACATCACCTACGTGCCGCAGACGGATATGGTCGATTGGGCCTTCCCGGTCACCGTCTGGGACGTGGTGATGATGGGCCGGTACCCGAGGCTGGGGTTCTTGCGCCGCCCGGGGACGCGCGACCGCGAACTCGTGGAGTGGGCGCTCGAGCAGGTGCGCATGCAGGATTACCGCCACAAGCCGATCGGCGCGCTCTCCGGCGGCCAGCGGCAGCGCGTGTTCCTGGCCCGCGCGCTGGCCCAGGAGCCGAGCATCCTCCTCTTCGACGAGCCGGTGAGCGGCGTCGATGCGCCCACGCAGCACTTCATCTTCGAGCTGCTGGAGCGGCTCTGCGCCGAGGGGCGCACGGCTCTGGTGGCCTCGCACGACCTGAGCTGTGTCGCGCAGCGCTTCAGCCAGGTGCTCCTGCTCAACCGGCGGATGTTCGGCTTTGGCCCACCGGAGCGCGTCTTCACCGAGGAGCTGCTCAACCGCACCTTCGACACCCACCTGCTGCTCCTGCGCTACGGCGACCGGGTGATCGTCGTCGAGAGCCCGGAGGATGGTACGAATGCTTGTTGATCTCCTGCTCGAGCCGCTCCGCTACGGGTTCCTGCTGCGTGGGCTGGCGGCTGCCGTGCTGATCGGCGTCATCTGCGCGGTGATCGGAACGTATGTCGTGCTCAAGGGTTTCGCCTTCATCGGCGACGCCCTGGCCCACATCGCCTTCACCGGCATCGTCGTGGCTTTCCTGGCCGGCTTCGTCTTCTACCTGGGCGCGCTGGTGGCGGCGGTAGCGGCCGGCCTGGGGATCGGCCTGATCCAGCGACGGGTCGGCCTGCGCACCGATACTGCCATCGGCATCCTCTTCAGCGGCATCTTCGCCCTCGGCATCGTGCTGATGAGCCTGGGCATCAAGACCTACACGGTCGACCTCTTCAGCTACGTCTTCGGCGACATCCTCTCGGTGCGCCCATCCGACCTGCTGGTGATCCTGGGACTGGGCGGGCTGGTCCTGCTGCTCATCGGGCTGCTCTACAAGGAGCTGCTGTTCGTCAGCTTCGACCCGGTGGTCGCCGAGGCCACCGGCTTGCCGGGCGGAAGGCTCCAGCTTCTCCTCCTGACGCTGCTTTCGATTACGGTCGTGGCGTCGGTCCAGGCCGTCGGCGTCGTGCTGGTGGTCGCTATGCTGGTCACGCCGAGCGCCACCGCGTACCTGCTGACCGACCGGTTTCACCGGATGATGCTGCTCGGGGCAGGGTTCGGCGCTCTCTCGGCGCTGGTCGGCTTCTACCTGAGCTATTACCTGAACGTGCCCTCCGGTGGCACGATCGTGCTGGTGGCCAGCGCGCTCTTCGCGCTGGTAGCGTTGCTGTCACCCCGGCGCGCCCAGCTTCGACTGCTGGTTCGTGGGTGAACGCTTGGCCGTGCTCTGATGAGCCTGCGAGGATCGATGGGTAGCGGTACCCGTACTCTGAGAGGATTTGTCCGATGAAAGTCGCGTACGTCTTCGCGACGCCCAGAGCCGCGAGTTACAAGCTCGGGCAGATGGTCCTGCCACAGCTCGAGGCCGGGACGCACGGCGTCGAGGTCGTCGGGATGTTCTTCTTCGACGACAACGTCTTCGTGCTCCGCCGCGGCGATCCGATCGGCGAGCGGCTGGCGAAGGTGGCCGCAGAGAGGGGCATCCTGCTGATGATGTGCGACATGTGTGCCCTGGAGCGCGGCCTGGCGGAGGGCGAGCCGATCTGGTGCGACCCGGCCACCGGCCAGGGCCGCCAGGACCCGGCGACCTGCCGGCCCACCGGGACGATCGAGGGCGTGCGCGTCGGCTGCTTCCCCGACCTCTACGCCGCCCTGGCCGCTAACCTACCCGACTTCGTCATTACGCTCTGAGCCTCATCCGCGGATGCTCGCCTATCCCATACAGCGGATGCAGGGTTGCGGTTGAGCGAGGCCGGCAACGGGGGAGACCCTGCTGTCGTTCAGCAGGCGCCGGGCAGTGTCCGCGATCGGTGATGGACGACGCAGGTCAGGGCGCCGCTAACCGTCGAAGGGCGATCGATTCGCTGAAGAAGTCGACTATGCCAGGGTAGCCTTCGCCGGCACAGAGTGAATGATATCGGCGAGGCGAACTCGGAGGGCTTCCTCATCGAGCAACCCGGCCTTATACTCGATAATGGCGTGTTCGAGATCGGCGACCAGA